>JBDTNU010000315.1:0-4950 GCA_039933535.1 Caldimonas sp.
GGCCGCCAGCCAGGGGTCTGCCCAACGTGTGTTCGTGCCGCCGTGAAGCGTGAAGTTGTCGAAGCCGTATTGCTGCGCCGGATCGACGATGCCGGTCTTTTGTCGATCGCTGCGTACGAAGTTGAAGGCGTTCCAGTTGAAGGTGAGCGGGTCGTCGTCATCGTTGGCCGTGGTTCCTCGCAGCACGTCGAAGTTCTCGAACGGGCTCACCTCCAGCTGGCCCATCGTGATGCCGATCTGTCCGTAGACCGCCTCGACCACGCGCGCGCGCAAGTCGCCCATCATGTCTTCTCCGGTCTTCAGGTCGAAACCTTCGTTGCCGGTCACCCCGAAGCCTTCGATCACCTGGTGACGGACCGTACTGTCGACGTGCAAAGCCACCGTCGCCATCGGCGCCGGTTCGACCTGGGCTTGAGGTTGGGCTTCGGCGCGCGGCGCCGGCGCCGGCGCCGGCGCCGGCGGCCGCAGCGTCGGATCCTTCAGGCTCGGTGGAACCTGCGGCGGCGCGGCGCATCCGGCAAGCGCGAGCGCGCCAGCGAGGAGCATCGCCCAGACCGGGCGGTTCCTTCGCTGGTGCCCTCGCCCGTCATGCGTATAACCTTCGTCGAATCGAATCACCGACACCTCTTCATGCACGAACCGCAGAACTCCGACCCGGCCGATACGTTCAAGCAGCGCGACGCGGCTAGCTACGACGACGTCGTCGATCGATTCGAACGCTACACCGAGCAGTTCACGCTTCCGATCGCCAGGCACCTGGTCGGGCTCGCTCGTCTCGACCCCCAGGCCCGCATTCTCGACGTTGGCTGCGGCACCGGCGTCGTTACCCGTCTTGCCGCGGCGGGGCTCGGACCGAAGGGGCGAGTCGTCGGACTCGATCTGTCGGACGGCATGCTCCGCAAGGCCGCCGAACTGGCGCAAGTCGCGCCGGGCGGCGACCGCATCGAATTCCGGAAAGGCGACGCGGAACGGCTCGATTTCGAAACTGCCAGCTTCGACGCCACCTTGTCGCTCTATGCCCTGCGGCACCTGCCCCATCCCCGGCTCGCGCTCAAGGAGATGCTGCGCGTCACGCGACCCGGCAGCATCGCCGTCGTCGGTATCGGCAGCGCAGCGCCGACGCTGTCGACGGGGTTTTTCGCCGGGGCGGCGTGGCGTGCCGCCGATCTGCTGCGTTCCGTGGTCGGGCGCGGAGCATTGCGAGCCACCGGATTTCTCGACCGGCTGGTGGCGCGACATGGCAGCGACGAAGGGCATGGCACAGCCGACGCGGTCGGAGACCTCGCGCAGGCGATGCGCGACGCCGGATATGTCGATGTGCGTCATGGTTGGGTGGGACAGGCGTCGATGATCGCTTCCGTGGAAGAGTTCTGGGGCCTGCAGGTCACCTTGTCGAGCCACGCGCGCAAGACACTAGCGGCGATGGACGCCAGCACCCTTGCCGAGCTCCGGCGCGAGTTCGATGCGATCTGCGAACGCCACGCGCGGCGTGGCGGCAGCTTCGTCTACCGCAGCGGCGCGATGATCGCGACAGGTCGACGGCCCGCCTGAGCGGCGTCTCCCGATTCGTCAGACGACGAGAACGAACTCGCCATCGGGAGCGACCGCGGCGCCGGCGCGGTGCGTCGTGGTGCGCCGCACGGACCCTTGGTCGCGCTGACGCAGCGAAGCCGCCTCGTAGCGACGCCAGACCAGCTCCTTGCCCTCGTTCCAGGCGACCAGCACCGAGTCGGCATTGCCGAGCACCAGCGGATAGCGCCCCGAGCCGAGGGTCCGTGGTGCCGAGACCCGCAGGTCGGCGAGGCCGACGCGAGACATCAGGATGCGGCCATCGTGCTCCCAGGCGACGACAGCCGAGTCGTCGCTGAACGCGGCTCCGTTTCCCGATATGGGACAGCCCTTGAGAATCCAGCTCTCGGTGTCGAGCCGGACCTTGCTGCCTCGCGCTGGGTCGGCCTCGAGCGACGCCATGAACATGTCGCGATGGTCGTCGAGGCGATCCCGGTAGACCACCAGCGCCGCACCGTTGCGCCTCAGATGCAGGGACGTGTCGCAGCACTCGCAGGGCAGCGCGTCGAGCACGGCGGCGGCGCCGAAGCTGCGACCGGCGTCGTCGGAGCGCAGCAGCTTGAGGGCGTCGCCGTTGTGCCAGACGATCGCCACCTGGTCTCCCTGCATCGCGATCGAGAGGCCGTCGGCGGGTTCCTTGCCGACATTGCGGCTGGGCAGGAAGGGCGCGCCGGGTGCCGCCCGCGCGTACATCGGCCCCTGCTCGGCCCGATCGGTACTGAGCTCCCAGGCGCGGCTGTACCAAATGACATGGGTCGAGCCATCGTCGCCGAGCGCGAGCTCCGGCCCGCGGAACAGGCCGCCGCTGGCGAACGAAGGCCGATCGTTGACGCGTACCGGAGCGCTGAATCCCTTGCCGCGATCTGCGCTCGTCACATGCTGGACATTCCTGTCTTCCAGATAGACGACATGCAGCAGATCGCCGGGCCCGAAGCGGGCGGACGGGACGATGCCATCGCCCGGCGTTCGCAGCACACGGATCCCGGCCGCGCCGGCAAGCGGGTCCGTGCAGCCTGCAATCGCGGGGAACGCGAGGCAGGCGCCGGCTCCGCGCAGGAGGGTTCGGCGGCTGAGGGAAGTCACGGCGTGGGCAGTCCCGGGCACGGCAACATTCTGCGCATCAGAGGGCGCCGAGCGCACGTGCCTGCGCGATCGTCTGCGCCACCGCCTGGTCGAAAGGGGTCGGCATGAAGCCGAGACGCGAACGCGCTTTCCCCGTTTCGAGCGCGCGCGAAATTGTCGGCTCGCAGGCGCGAACGAGCCGATCCGCAGGCCGGATTCGAAGCGCCCGCGACAGTCGGCACAACGTGCGCGCCGTCGCCACGCAGGGAGCAGCGGGAATGGCGACCTGTCGGAGCCGCAGCCCCATCGCATCGGCGACGACCCCTGCCCACTGATCGAGCGACAGGCATCGCTCGCCGCCGATATTGAAGACTTCGCCCGACACGTCGCGCCGATCGACGACTCGAAGGATCGCCTGCACGAGGTCATCGACATAGGTCGGATGCACGATCACCGACGGCGGGGCACGAACCCAGAGACGCCGGCCGGCGATGTCCCGCAGAAAGCGCTGCGTCGCCAGGCGCGCGCCGCCGTAGATTCCGGCCGGTCGCAGCACCACATGGCCGGTCGAGGAGCCGCCCAGGATGTCCTGGATCGCGGCCTCGCCATCCCGTTTGGACAACTCGTATGGGGTCGCGGCGTCGAGGCCGGCGTGCTCCGTGCGGGCGCCGTCGCCTGGCACGCTCCCGTAGACCCCGGCGCTGCTGACATGAACGAACCAGCGCGTTCCGGCATCGCGGGCTGCCTGCGCGATGTTGGCCGCCGCTTCGACGTTCGCGCGCCGAAGCTGCGCACTGGAGCCGTCCAGCGCACCCGCCAGGTGAACCAATGTGTCGACCGACCGAAGCGCCGACCCGAGTGTCGTAACGTCGCCAAGATCAGCGACGACGAGATCGACGCCTGCCGGCAACGGCTGCGAGTTCCCAACCCCTGGCTGGCGGCTCAAGACGCGAACTTCGCGTCGCTGGCGAATCAACTCGGCAGCCAGCGCCTGCCCGACAAACCCGGTGCCCCCGGTAACCAGAATCATCGTGAATATGCGACGCGCGACATCCGAATGACTGGAGGAACGGCATCGGAGAGGTCCGCCGAAGGCGCTTTCTGCAGCTCGCTTACTGTAGGATGTTTGGAGTCGAACGGCGATCCAGCCGGCCCCGCGACCCGGAGATCGGTAGTGAAATTCGCAAAGGCCGTCATTGTCAATCCGCCGAACCCCGCCGGCTACATGTCCAACAAGGACTCGATGGGCGGCTTCGGGCAGCTGTATCCAAAAGGCGCGCCGCCGTTTCCTCCACTCGATCTCGCCTATCTGGCGGGTGTCCTTTCCGATGCCGGCCACCAGTGCCCGGTGATCGAGGCGGGTGCGCTGGACCTGTCGGTCGAGGACGCGCTCAGCGCCATCGGTAGCTGCGGCGATCTCGAGCATTCACTCGTCCTCGTGCGAACGTCGCTTCCGACGATCGATCTCGACCTGGCGTTCTGTCGCAGCCTTCGCTCCCTCGGCCGGATCGGTGCGGTGGCGCTGTTCGGGCCGCCGGTTCCTTCGCTGATTCGCCGCGTCGAGCAGGAAGACAGCCTCGACTTCGCGATCCTCACCGAGGCCGATCATCCCGCGCTGGAGCTGATGGAGGGTCGTGTCCCCGACAGCATCCAGGGGCTTCTCTACCGCGACCAGGGCCAATGGAAGCGCACGACGGAGCGGCCCTTCGAGCGCGATCTCGACCGGATCCCTTTCCCGCGCTGGGACGCTCTGCCGATCGAGCTCTACGTCATACCGCGCTCGTCGACCGCGGGCAACGCCCGCTTCCTGCCCATGCTCAGCTCCCGGGGCTGCCCGTTCGGCTGCAGCTACTGCCCCTATCCGGTGGGCCAGGGTCTGAAGTGGCGCTTCCGTTCGCCCGAGAACGTTGTCGACGAGATGGAGCATCTGGTCCGTCAATTCGGCGTCGAGCACATCCTGTTCCGCGACCCGATGTTTTCGGCACAGCAAAAGCGCGTCGTGGCCATCTGCGAGGAAATTCTCCGCCGCGGTCTCGAGGTTCAATGGAAGTGCGAGACGCGGATCGACTGCCTGGACGCTCACACGATCGAGATGATGGCCAAGGCGGGCTGCGTCGGCGTGAACTTCGGCGTCGAGAGCACGGACCCGGATGTTCAGAAGGGTGTCCATCGCCAGCCAATCACCGTCGCCGAATTCGTCGCCACGGTGGCGCTGTGCCGACAGCACGACATTTCCACCTTCGCGTTTTTCGTCATCGGCCTGCCCGGCGACACGCTCGACACCATCTTGGCTTCGATCGATTTCGCGACGCATATTCG
>JBDTNU010000316.1:0-4945 GCA_039933535.1 Caldimonas sp.
GGCGATGTCGAGCTCGAGCGTGGTCACGCCCATCTTCATCGCGTTCCCGAACGAGGCCAGCGTGTTCTCGGGCCGCAGCCCGCGCCCGCCGCGATGTGCCTGCAGGTCGAAGCCATGGGCCGACGCGATCAGCATGAGGCCGAGACATGCGGCCAGGAGCGGACGAAGCTTCGACAGGATGGACGAGGTCATGATCGTTGTCGTTGTCGTTGTCGTTGTGGTTGTCGGCGCAGGGCGGCGATCACGAGCCGGTCGCCGGCCAGAGCCAGGCCGCGCCGCGAACGCCCGACGAGTCGCCGTGCCGGTTCCTGACGACCGGCGTCGTGCAGCGGTCGGAGAACACGTGCCCCGGCAGGAGCGTGGCGACTTCGCCATAGAGCTCGTCGATGTTCGACAGGCCGCCGCCGAGGACGATGACGTCCGGGTCGATCACGTTGACCACCGTGGCCAGCGCACACGCCAGCCGGTTGCAGAAACGGGCCATCGTCGCCATGGCCACAGGATCGCCTCCGCGAGCCAGTGCGACGATCGCCTGGGCATCGATCGACACGGCCTTGCCGCGTGCGTGATCCGCCGCCAGGGCCGGGCCCGACAGGTAGGCCTCGATGCAGCGACGCCGCCCGCAATAGCAAACGATATCGGGCAGGTCCGTCTCGACGCGTGAAGGCATCTCGTTGTGCCCCCATTCGCCGGCGATCGAATTCGTGCCGATCCACGGACGCCGGTCGTGAACGATGCCGCCACCCACGCCGGTGCCGAGAATCACGCCGAACACGTGCGCATGGCCGGCGCCGGCGCCATCGGTCGCCTCCGAGAGCGCGAAGCAGTTGGCGTCGTTCTGGACTCGCACCTCGCGGCCCAGGGCCTGGGACAGGTCACGGCCGAACGGATGCCCGTTGAGCACGGTCGAGTTCGCGTTCTTGATCAGTCCGGTGGCGAGAGACAGCGCTCCCGGCGTGCCGATGCCGACCGTCGCGGTGCGACCCAGGCCAGCCTCGAGATCCGCGACCAGCCGGCGCACCGCTTCGACCATCGCCCGGTAGTCGCTCGACGGCGACGCGACGCGCTTGCGTGCGAGCTCGCGCCCGTCTGCGTCGAGGGCGATGGCCTCGATCTTGGTGCCGCCCACGTCGACGCCGATGCGGCAAGAGTCGTCTGCCATGGTTGCGACTCTATCGCCCCGAGTCGGATGCCGCGCGCCGCGATCCGACCGTCGACCATGGGCGTCGACCGGTCTAGCTGCCGGTGGGGTGCGAAGTGCCGCGCTCCTTCTGGTGCGAGTGCAGCCACGCCAGCTTGGCGGCGTACAGGTCGTGCTGGCCGCGCGTCGTGCTGTTGTCCATCGCCAGGCGCAGGTGCTTGTCGGCTTGCGCCACGTCGCCGAGCTGCCAGTCGGCCACGCCGAGCCAGAAGTGGAACTCGTGGTAGTAGTCGGCGCGGGCCACTTCGCGCGCGAAGAAGTCTCGTGCGGCGAGCCAGTCGCTTCGCCGCGCCGCCTCGAGCCCGAGGTTGAAGAAGTGGAACGGCGCGAACGATTCGATCGAGGCAAGCCGGGTCCGCGCCGCGCTCGCTTCGGCGTCGCGGCCCTCGCGCCTGTAGGTCTCGGCCAGGTTGGCGAGCGCCCGCGTGTTGCTGGCGTCGTTGGCGAGCACACGTTCGAACACGCGCTCGGCCAGCACCAGGTCGCCGTGGCGCAGGTAGACGACGCCGAGCGTGTTGTAGCCGGCCATGAACGAGGGGTCGTTGCGCAGCGCCTCGGCGGCCCACGCGTAGGCGTCGTCGAGCAGGCCGCGGGCGAGGGCCTCGGCGGCACGGTTGTTGGCGTACATGGCAAGCACGGTTTCCTGGCCGATGTCGCGCACCCGCATGCTGCGGATGTCTTCCGGCGGCAGGAAGTCGATGGTCAGCGGGCTCAGGTCGCGAGTCGTGCCGGCATCGATGATGCGGCGGCCGAGCGTCACGTTGACGTGCCCGCTCGCGAACAGCAGGGTGCCGTCGCGGCTCCAGGTCTCTTCGAGGTAGGCACTCTGGTAGCGGACCGGCAGCCTCAGCTCGCGCGCGAACGCCGCGGTCATGATGACGAGCGAGAGACAGTTGCCCGAGCGCGTGGCAAAGGCTTCCCCGGCGGTCTTGGTGATCGCCGTGTCGTAGTCGAGCTTGAGCTGCGCGCGCCGGTACAACGCTTCGATGAGGCCGGACTGCGGTCCCTTGGTCCGCAACTGGCTGGCGATGTCGACGTCGAGGTATCGCTTCATCTCGTCGCTCACGGTGAACACGTCGGCGGTCGAGACGCGCTCGGTCGGTGCCCCGAACAGGCTTCCGGCGAGCAGCGCGTCGGGCCGTTCGGGCGCGGGTGGCGTGGCGGCGCAGGCCGAGAGCAGGGCCGCGAGCGGCAGGAGGAACGACAGTGAACGCATGGTTCGTCTCCTCGCGGTTTGGCGCCGCGACGGGTTCATCACAGCACGAATGATGAACCTTCACGGCCGGGTTTTCGCGCGGCAGATCAGGGCAAGACTCCGAACGTGCCATTTACGACTTCGGTAAAGCTGCGCTCCTCGCTCAGGATGAAGCGCCTTTCCTGGGCGAAGGCGAAGTTCTCGCGCCCTTCGGCGTCGGCTTTCAGGCGCGCCCGGTAGGCTTCGTAGGCGGCCAGCGAAGGGAAGGCGATCAGGCCCCAGGCCACGTCGTTCGTGCCTTCGTGCGGCAGGAAATAACCGACCAGGTGGCCGCCGCAGCGCGGGATGATCCGGCCCCAGTTCTCGGCATAGGTCTTGAACGCGTCGCGCTGGAAGGGGTCGATGCGGTAGCGGATGAAGCAGGTGATGGTCACGGCGGACTCCTTGGCGAAACGTGTGCCGTCACGATAGCGGCGCAACAGCATCGATGGTTCGCCTACGATCGAACCATGAAAGACGGACCGAACATCGCCCGCGTCGCCGCACTGATCGGCGACCCGGCCCGCGCCGACGTGTTGACGGCGCTTCTTGCCGACCGGGCGCTGACCGCCACGGAGCTCGCCGACATCGCCGGCGTGACGCGACAGACGATCAGCGCCCATCTCGCCCGGCTGCTCGACGCAGGGCTGGTCGCGGTCGAGGCCCAGGGCCGGCATCGCTACTTCCGGCTCGCCGGCCACGACATCGCGCTGCTGCTCGAATCGTTGATGGGCGTCGCGTTCCGCACCGGCGCGATTCGCCTTCGTCCCGGGCCGCGCGAGCCGGCGCTGCGCAAGGCACGTGTCTGCTACGACCATCTTGCCGGCGAGCTCGGCGTGTTCGCGTACGAGGCCTTGCTCGCGCGGCAGGCGCTCGTGCCCGGCGTCGACGGTCTGTACCTGACCAACGCGGGCGCTGCCTGGTTCACCTCGTTCGGCGTCGATCCCGCCCGCGCTGCGGGTCAGCGACGTGCCTTCTGCCGCTCATGCCTCGACTGGGGTGAGCGCCGCCATCACCTGGGTGGCGCCCTCGGCACGGCACTGATAGAACGTGTGTTCGAGTTGCGTTGGGCGAGCCGGGCGACGGACTCGCGCGTCGTCGTGTTCACGCCTCGGGGCGAGGCGGCGTTTCGCGCCGGCGTGGCCGCCTGACGGCCGCCGCTACGACGAATATCGGCGCCAGGTGCCGGCGGGCTGGGCCAGCCGGTCGGCGACGATCTCGAGCACCTTGCGGTTGCTGCCCATGCCCAGGTGGCTGACGCCGCGGACCTCGATGTTCTCGGCACGCCGGGCTTCCGGCTGGATGCATCCCTGCCACGGCACCACACCGTCCGACTTGCTGTAGATCGACGTCGAGGGAACGCGCAGGGCTTGCGTGAATCGATGGCTGTAGTCCGACGGCGGCGCCTTGGCCTTGTTCAGCATCCGGTAAAGCCATGCGGCGTGGGTCGCGTCGGGGTCGGCGGCGAAGGGGCTGCCCAGGGTGATGACCTGGCGCACGAGTTCCGGAGCGGCGCGACCGATCTCCCGCGCGTAGATTCCGCCCAGGCTCCAGCCGACCAGACTCACCTCGCGGCCACGTTCGGCGCGGACCGCTTGCACTGCGGCACGCAGTTGCTCAAGCCAGTCGGCGATGCCGCCGGTCGGCCCGGTGTTCTGGCCGAAGCCCCAGTCGAGCGCCTCGAAGCCCGCATCGTTCAGCGCGCCGCGCAGCCGGGCCGTGCTCCATGCACCCGCGCCCAGCCCGGGATAGACGATGACCGGATGACCGTCGCCCGTGGCCAGCGGCGGACCGGGAAGGTGCGAACTCAGGTAGTCGAGCAAGGCCCGCGCCGGTTCCGCCGCAAGCAGCGACAGGGAAGGCGACCGTTGCCCAGCGAGGGAGGGAACAAGTGATTTCATCGATTTGCGGCTGAATGCGTCCCGCAAATTGTTGGCGGCGGCGTCAAGCCCGCTTGAAGGCTGGCGTAGCGGCCCGGCGTAGGACCCCGGCTCGGTCGTGACTTATTCGAGCTTGATGTTCGCGCTCTTGATCACCGCCGCCCACTTCGCGACCTCGGCCTTCTGGAATGCGCCGAGTTGCTCCGGCGTCATCTTCGCGCCTTCCATGCCGAGCTTGGTCAGCCGCTCCTGCATCTCGGGCTGGGCCAGGATTTTCGCGATCTCGGTGTGCAGCCGCTCGATGATCGGTTTCGGCGTTCCTGCCGGCGCGAAGATCGCCTGCCATGACACGACCTCATAGCCCGGCACGCCGCTCTCGGCGACGGTCGGCACGGTCGGCATGCTGGGCACGCGTGTCGCCGACGACACCGCGAGCGCGCGCAGCTTGCCGCTCTCGATGTGCGGACCGGCAACCACGGTGGTGTCGAACATCATGTCGACCTGGCCGGCCATCACGTCCTGGATCGCCGGTGCGCTTCCCTTGTACGGGATGTGCGTGATGTCGATGCCGGCCCTGGCCTTCAGCAGCTCGAGTGAGAGGTGCTGCGAGGTGCCGCTGCCGGCCGAGGC
>JBDTNU010000317.1:0-4942 GCA_039933535.1 Caldimonas sp.
GGGTCCGGACCGAAGATCGCCACCGAGCTCGAGAAGACGAGCTTCGCCGGCGCCGAGCCGCGACCGGACGCGGCACGCAAGGCGTCGAGCAGGGCGCGCGTCGTGTCGAGGTTGGAGCGCAGGCCGAGGTCGAAGTCGGCCTCGCATTCGCCGCTCACGGCCGAGGCGAGATGGAACACGCCGTCGAAGCCCTCGCGGCCGAGCGCCTCGCATTGCGAAGCGAGCGGGCCGATGCGCGACTCGACGCGCGGGTCGCGCGTCAGCTCGTCGGGTGGCGCCACCTGGTCCGCGAGCACGACGCGTTCGAGCTTCGATCCACCCAGCTCGCCACGCGCGAGCAGGGTGCGCGCCAGGCGCGCGCCAATGAAGCCACCGCCGCCGGTGATCAGGAGTTTCATGTCTTTGGGCCTCGCCGCGCGCACCGAATTGGGTTCTTGGGGATGATACGAAGACCGGCGTAAATGCCCTCTATAGGTTTGCCCTCATGGTGCCCGGGGCAAACGCTCCGATACTTCGCACGCGTTCAATTGCAATCGTCGCGCCCTGCCGCGAGCACGAACGCCTCCCCCGCGAGACCCATGGCCAGCGTCACGATCCAGTCGGTACGAAAGAACTTCGGCGAAACCGCCGTCCTGCACGGCGTCGACATCGACATCGCCGATGGCTCGTTCACGGTGCTGGTCGGGCCTTCGGGCTGCGGCAAGTCGACGCTGCTGCGCATGATCGCCGGCCTCGAGGAGATCAGCGGCGGCGAGATCCGCATCGGCACCAAGCGTGTCAACGACGTGCCGCCCAAGGAGCGGGACATCGCGATGGTGTTCCAGAACTACGCGCTCTATCCGCACATGACGGTGCGCCAGAACCTCGCCTTCTCGTTGATGCTGGCGAAGAAGGACAGGGCGACGATCGACGCAAAGGTCGGCCGCGCCGCCGAGATCCTCGCCTTGTCGGCGTTGATGGATCGCTATCCGCGCCAGCTCTCTGGCGGCCAGCGGCAGCGCGTCGCGATGGGTCGCGCGATCGTTCGCGATCCACAGGTGTTCCTGTTCGACGAGCCGCTGTCGAATCTCGACGCCAAGCTGCGCGTGGCGATGCGCGGCGAGATCAAGGAACTGCATCAGCGTCTGAAGACGACCTCGATCTACGTCACCCACGACCAGATCGAGGCGATGACGATGGGCGACAAGATCGTCGTCATGCGTGACGGCCGGATCGAGCAGGTCGGCTCGCCGCTCGATCTTTACGATCATCCGGCCAACGTCTTCGTGGCAGGCTTCATCGGCTCGCCGGCCATGAACTTCCTGCCAGCCACGCTGCGCCGCAACGCTTCCGGGGCGCGAGTCGAGCTCGACGACGGCACCCAGCTCGAGGCGCCGACGAACGCGGGCGGCGTCGACGGGCAGAGCGTCGTTCTCGGCACCCGCCCCGAGCATCTTCATCTCGCGGCGGAGGGCGGCATTCCGTCTCGCGTCGTCATTCTCGAGCCGACCGGTGCCGACACCTTCGTCGCCTGTCGCCACGGCAAGAGCGAGGTCGCCGCGGTGTTCCGCGAGCGCCACGAATTCGCCCCCGGCACCACGATTCACCTCGTTCCCGACACGCAGCGCGCGCATCTTTTCGATGCCGGCAGCGGCGACCGCCTCGCCGCCTAGGCGGCAGCTTTCCTCACGACTGGAGACATGAACATGAACGACAAGCAAATCAATCGCAGACACTTCCTCGAAAGCTCGGCCGGCGTCGCCACCGTCGCGACGCTCGGCACCGGCAGCGCGCTCTTTTCGCCGCTTGCCTTCGGCCAGTCGTCGATGACGTTCAAGCCCGAAAAGGGCGCCAAGCTGCGGGTGCTGCGCTGGAGCCGTTTCGTGCAGGGCGACATCGACGCCTACATGGTCAACGTCAAGAAGTTCATCGACAAGACCGGCATCGAGGTGCGCGTCGACAACGAAGGCTGGGAAGATGTGCGTCCCAAGGCCGCGGTGGCGGCCAACACAGGCGCCGGGCCGGACATCATTCTTTCGACCAACGACGACGCCAACCTCTATCCCGACAAGCTGCTCGACGTGACCGACCTGGCCGAATACCTTGGCAAGAAGTACGGCGGCTGGTATCCCGCCGGCCAGGCCTTCCTGAGGCCGGACGGCAAGAAGTGGATCGGCATTCCGCTCGGCGCGGCGGGCTCGATGATGGTCTACCGCGAGAGCCAGCTGAAGGCGGCCGGCTTCGACACCTTCCCGAAGACCACCGACGACTTACTGAAGATGGCCAAGGCGGTCGCCGCCAAAGGCACGCCGGGTGGCATGGCGCTCGGCAACGCCACCGGCGACGGCCTGTGGTGCAACTGGCTGGTCTGGGCCTTCGGCGGCAAGCTCGTCGACAAGAACAACAAGGTCGTGATCGACAGCCCGGAGACGCTGAAGGCGCTCGAGTACGGCAAGGAGCTCTACGCGACGTTCATCCCGGGCACGCTGTCCTGGCTCGATCCGAACAACAACAAGGCCTTCCTCGACGGCCAGATCTCGTACACCAACAACGGCATCTCGATCTACGTCGCGGCGAAGAACTCGACCGACCCGAAGCTCAAGGAGATGGCCGCCGACATCCAGCACGCCTCGTTCCCGGTCGGCCCGGTGGGCGTGCCGACCGAGTCGCACCTGTTCTTCAACCAGATGATCATGAAGTACACCAAGTACCCGCTCGCGGCGAAGGAGTTCCTGCGCTTCATGATGGAGAAGGAGCAGTTCGAGCCCTGGCTCACCGGCGCGCAGGCCTACGTCGCGACGCCGCTGGCGGGCTATGCCTCGGCGCCGATCTGGACCGCGGATCCGAAGAACACGCCGTATCGCGATCCGGTGAAGAACATGCGACCGGCGGGCTATGCCGGCAGGCTGGGGTATGCGTCGGCGGGGGCGGCGGCGGACTTCATCGTCGTCAACATGGTGGCCGAGGCGATCAGCGGAGCGAAGACGCCGAAAGAAGCGATGGAGCGGGCCCAGAAGCGCGCCGAACGCTATTACCGCGTTTGACGAACACCGGGCCGCGCCGGGCGTGCCCGACGCAGCCCGGCGTCGCAAACGCCGGCCTCGTTCGAGGGATCACGCGTCGCTGCGCTCGCGCGTCCCTCAACTCGGTCCCGGCTCGCGTCCGCGAGCCGTTGCCATTTTTTGACCTATGACTTTTCTCGAGCGACTTCAGAACAACCGCAACGCGCTGGGGCTGCTGTTCATGCTGCCCGCGGTTGTGCTGCTGCTGCTGTTCCTCACGTATCCGCTGGGGCTGGGCTTCTGGCTGGGATTTACCGACGCCAAGGTCGGACGGCCAGGTGAGTGGGTCGGGCTGGAGAACTACGAGTTCCTCTGGGGCGACGAGGTCACTCGCCTGGCGCTCTTCAACACGATCTTCTATACCGTCGTCGCCAGCATCATCAAGTTCGGGCTCGGCCTCTGGCTGGCGCTGCTGCTCAACCGAAACATCCGCTTCAAGACCTTCTTTCGCGCCGTCATCCTGCTGCCCTACATCGTGCCGACGGCGCTCTCGGCGATCGCCTTCTGGTGGATCTACGATGCCCAGTTCTCGATCATCAGCTGGATGCTGGTGAAGATGGGCCTGATCGACAAGTACATCGACTTCCTCGGCAGCCCGTGGAACGCCCGGCTCTCGGTGATCGCCGCCAACATCTGGCGCGGCGTTCCTTTCGTCGCCATCACCCTGCTCGCCGGATTGCAGACCATCTCGCCTTCGTACTACGAGGCCTCGGCGATCGACGGGGCGACACGCTGGCAGCAGTTCCGCCATGTCACCTTGCCACTGCTGACGCCGATCATCGCTGTGGTCATGACGTTTTCGGTGCTGTTCACGTTCACCGACTTCCAGCTCATCTACGTCATCACGCGCGGCGGGCCGCTCAACGCGACGCACCTGATGGCCACGCTCTCGTTCCAGCGCGCGATCTCGGGCGGCGCGCTCGGCGAAGGCGCGGCGATCTCGATCGCGATGGTGCCGTTCCTGCTGGCCGCCATCATGTTCAGCTACTTCGGGCTGCAGCGGCGCGCGTGGCAGCAGGGCGGGGCCGACAAATGAGCGCCGTGGCACCTGCGTCGTCGCCGCAAGCCGGCGAAAGCGTCGGCATGAGCTACCTCGACACGCCGTCGCGCAAGTTCGTCACCATCTACCTGCCGCTGATCGTCTTCCTGATCGTCCTGCTGTTCCCGTTCTACTGGATGGCGATCACGTCGGTGAAGCCCGACTCCGAGCTGCTCTCGCGCACCGGCAATCCGTTCTGGGTCGTCAACGCGACCCTCGACCATTTCCACCACCTGCTGTTCGAGACGCAGTTCCCGCAATGGGCGTGGAACACGATCCTGGTGTCGGTGGTCTCGACTGCCGCGTCGCTCGTCGCCTCGGTGATGGCGGCCTATGCGATCGAGCGGCTGCGCTTTCGCGGCTCGAAGCGGGTCGGCCTGGCGATCTTCCTCGCCTACCTCGTGCCGCCGACGATCCTCTTCATCCCGCTTGCCAACGTCGTCTTCCAGCTCGGCCTGTTCGACACGCGCTGGGCGCTGATCCTCACCTATCCGACCTTCCTGATCCCGTTCTGCACGTGGCTGCTGATGGGCTACTTCCGCTCGATCCCTTTCGAGCTCGAGGAGTGCGCGCTGATCGACGGCGCGACGCGCTGGCAGATCCTCACCAAGATCATCCTGCCGCTCGCCGTGCCGGGGCTGATCTCGGCCGGCATCTTCGCCTTCACGCTGTCGTGGAACGAGTTCATCTACGCGCTGACCTTCATCTCCTCGTCGGAGATCAAGACGGTGCCGGTCGGCGTGGTCACCGAGCTGGTCGAGGGCGATGTCTACCACTGGGGCGCGCTGATGGCCGGTGCCCTGCTCGGGTCGCTGCCGGTGGCGTTCATCTATTCGTTCTTCGTCGAGTACTACGTCTCGGG
>JBDTNU010000318.1:0-4942 GCA_039933535.1 Caldimonas sp.
CGTCTGCCCGTCCTGGCGCAGCTCGCCGTTGACCCAGCCGCGGACGCGCGTGGCGCGCCCGTCCATCTCGTCGGCGCCGGTGATCCACGGGCCCATCGGGCAGAACGTGTCGAAGCTCTTGCCCAGGTCCCATTGCTGATGGCGCACCTGCACGTCGCGCGCGCTCACGTCGTTGACCACCGTGTAGCCGAACACATGATCCATCGCCCGCGAGCGCGCGATGTCGCGGCCGCCACGGCCGATCACGACGGCAAGCTCGCTCTCGTAGTCGATCTGCGTCGTGATCGCCGCGCCGGGCAGCCGCACCGGATCGTGCGGCCCGATCACGCATTCGGCGAGCTTGGTGAAGACGATCGGCCAGGCGTCTTCGACCGGCAGGCTGGCGCGGAACACGCTCTCGGCCAATTCGGCGGCATGGGCGCGGTAGTTGCGGCCGATGCAGAACACGCTTCTCAGCGGTCGATGCAAGGGCGCTTTCAGCTCGATCGCTTCGACCGGCAGTCGCGCGCCCGAGGGGCGGGGAAGCGATTCGCCGCGGGCAAGCATCTCGATCAGCGGCAGGGCGCCGCGCGACGCGTCGGCCACGGCCAGCGGCGTGGCCTCGCGCCCGTCCGGCGAAATCGTGCCGACCTGAAGTCGACCGCCCCAGCTCCAGCTGGCGATCCGCATGTCGTTCCGTCTCCGTTGTTTGCCTTGCGGTCGCCGCGGGTAAATCCCGAGCGCTGCGAGATCGTTGATTCGATTTGGGACTTGCGTCTCAAATCGTGCTCGCCGCATCATAGAGGTCGGCCTCACCCCCTCACAAGAGCCACGGCGCTGGCGCTGCTCCGGACAAACCCTCAATGGTTCGACTCAAGCACAAGCTCACCGAACCGCCACTGCCGCCCGAACGCGGTGTAAAGGCCGCGACCTTTCGGTTGCTGCTCGACACGGCGATGGCGCTGATCCGCCAGGACGGGCACGTGCCCTCCGTGGCCGAAGTCGCGGCGCGCTCGAAGGTATCGCGCGCCACCACCTATCGCTACTTTCCGAGCCGGAGCGCGCTCGTCACGGCGGTCGTCGATTCGTCGCTCGGCCCGGTGCGCGGCTTCGCATCGAGCGAGGCCGACGGCCGGGCCCGGGTCCACGAGCTGTTCGAGCAGACCTTTCCGCGCTTCAAGGAATTCGAGCCGCAGATGCGTGCCGCGGCGCAGCTTTCGCTCGAGCAGTGGGCGCTCGAGCGCGCCGGCCTGCTCGAGGAAGAGCCGTACCGGCGCGGCCACCGCGTGCGCATCCTCGAGCACGCCATCACGCCGCTGGCGAAGGAGATGCCGGCGGCCGTGCGCGATCGTCTGCATCGCGCACTCTCGGTCGTCTATGGCATCGAGCCCTACATGATCCTGAAGGACATCTGGGGCCTGCCCGATCGCGAGGTCGAGCGCATCGCGCTCTGGATGGCCGACGCCCTGATCGATGCGGCCCAGCGCGACGCCGCCATCGACGCGAAGCCACGATCGCGCACGCGGCAAGCGCCGGCAACGAATGGCGCGCGAGCGCGTCGGCCATGAGCGGCGTTCCGGATCGCCTCGACAGCTCGGCATCGAAGGCCGAACCGTCGCCCGAATGGTTCGACGCGCAGTACAACAACCGCGCCCGCATCCCCGAGCATCTCGAGATCCTGCGCCAGTGGTCCGGTCGCTCGGCCGAAGCGCGGGCCACGCTGCCGTGCGAGCTCGACCTGGCCTACGGCAGCGATCCGAGCGAGCGCCTCGACGTCTTCACGCCGCGAGCGCAAGGCGCACCGGTGCTCGTCTACGTGCACGGCGGCTACTGGCGCGCGCTCGACAAGCGCGACCAGTCCTTCATCGCCACGCCCTTCATCGACGCCGGGGCCATGGTCGTGCTGCCCAACTACGCGCTCTGCCCGGCCGTACGCATCGAGCACATCGCGCTGCAACTCACGCGTGCGCTGAGCTGGATCTGGCGCAATGCCGCGGCGCACGGCGGCGACCCCACGCGCATCGTCGTGGCCGGCCACTCGGCCGGCGGCCACCTCGCGGCGATGCTGCTCGCCTGCGACTGGCATGCCGTCGCGCCCGGACTGCCCGGCGATCTGGTGAAAAGCGCGCTCGCCGTCTCGGGCGTGTTCGAGCTCGAGCCGCTGCGCCACGCGCCGTTCCTGGCGCCCGATCTGCATCTCGACGCCGCCGCGGCACTGCGCCTCAGCCCGGCGGCGATGGCGGCGCCGGCGCTCGGACGCCGTCTCATCGCCGTCGTCGGCGGCGACGAGAGCGAGGAGTTCCTGCGTCAGAACGAATGCATCGCGAAAGCGTGGGGACCCGACGTCGTCACGGTCTGCGAGCAGGTACCCGGCCGCAATCACATGAACGTGTTGTTCGCGCTGGCCGAGCCGGCGGCGCGCACGCATCGGCTCGCACTGCAGTTGCTCGGACTCGAACCCTAGGGCGCGCCGCCCGGGCTCGGCAGCGACTCGCGCGCCGCCAGCCTGGCCAGAAGATAGGTCATGGCGGCATAGGGCCAGACCCAGCCGACCCATTGCGCCGCGCCGTGAAAGCGGATGAAGCGACCCTGCTCCCAGGCCTTCAGGCTCTGCCCGAAATAGGGATCGGCAGGCGCCTGGGCCACGAGCATGACGAGCGCGGTGAGCGTGATCAGGCCGAAGCCGGCCGCCACGCGGCCCGGCACCAGGCTGAGCAGCGCCGCCGCCGCCATGCCGACCAGCATGCCCTGCAGCGCCTGCGCGGTGGTCCACGAGAAGGCGTGCTGAGGCCCGAAGTTGAGGGCGGTCGAGAGCGTCGTGGCGCCGACGCCGAAGGCGGTCGCGCCGAGCACGAGCAAGGCGCGGCGCCAGCCCGGCACGGCGAACGTGAAGGCGACCAGGCAGGGCGCCACGAGGCCGAGCACGATGATCGAAAGCTCGCCGGCCGGCCCGAGCGCAATGCCGTCTGCCCGAGCCGCGGCCGCATCGGCCCAACCCGCCGTCCAGCCTTCGGCGGTCGTTCCCTGGAGCAGCTCGGCGAGCATCGGCTGCACCCGCTCCAGCACGTGGCCGAGACCGAACGGCACGGCCGTCGGAAACAGCAGACCGATCGGCCAGAGCACGACCAGCGCCATGCCGCCGGCGCTGCGCGCGACGAACCAGCGCTCGCGTACCTTCTGCCAGCGCTCGATGCCGCCGCGCCAGTTCAACAGCAGGCCGATTCCGACGCCCAGCACCGTGCCCGCCGCGTTCAGGACGAGATCGACGTTCGACGACACGCGCTGCGGCAGGTAGTTCTGCAGGAACTCCATCGAAAACGAGAGCAGCGTTCCCATCGCCGACGCGATCCACGCCGAGCGGCCGGCCGGCCTGCCGCTGCGCAGCAGCGCGACGAACAGCAGGGACCCCAGCGGCAGGTAGCCGAGCAGGTTGGAGACAAGATCGAAGGAGGTCCACCAGCGCGGCCAGCCGAGCACGAGGAACTCGAGCGGGGCCGCGCCCGGGAGCCGCCAGCCGGCGAAGGGATACAGGCTCGCGTAGACGATCAGCGCCGCATAGAGCCACGACAGCGGGACGGCGGAGCTGCGGTGGCGAGCCATCGTTGCGCTCGCCCTCTGCCGTTCAGAACGGCTTGACGACAACCAGCACGACGATCGCCGCGAACAGCAGGACCGCGGTCTCGTTGAAGACGCGAAACCAGCGCTCGCTCCTGGTGTTGGCGAATTCCTCGAACTTGCGCAGCAGCGAGCGGCAGGCGTGGTGGTAGCCGAGCGCGCCGACCACGAGCACGATCTTGGCGTGCAGCCAGTAGTTGTGCGGCCCCTTGCCGACGCCGTAGACCAGCCACAGCATCAGCCCGAGCGCGATCGCCACGACCATCAGCAGGCTCGAGAAACGATAGAGCTTTCGCGCCATCATGAGCAGGCGCTCGCGTTCGGCATGGCTGTCGGCCGGCACGCTGGCGAGGTTGACGAAGATGCGCGGCAGGTAGAACAGGCCGGCGAACCAGCTGCTGACGAACACGATGTGAAAGGCCTTGACCCAGAGCAGCGATGAACCCATCGGGCGATTATCGATAGGTTGCCGAGGCATCGCCGTCACCATGCCGCCCTAGAATCCGCCCCGTGCAAAAGCCCCCGCCCTACCCCGCGAGCCGGCCGCGGCGCCTGCGCCGCGACGCCTGGAGCCGCGAACTGGTGCGCGAGTCGCGCCTTTCGGCGAGCGACTTCATCCTGCCGGTGTTCGTGCTCGACGGCCACGGCAAGCGCCAGGACGTCGCCTCCATGCCCGGCGTGCAACGCCTCTCGCTCGACCTGCTGCTGCCGGTGGCCGAAGAGTGCATCGCGCTCGGCATTCCGGTGCTCGCGCTGTTCCCGGTGCTCGAGCCTTCGCTGAAGAGCGAGGACGGGCGCGAGGCGCTCAACGCGAAGGGCCTGGTGCCGACCGTCGCGCGCGAGCTGAAGAAACGCTTTCCCGAGCTCGGCGTCATGTGCGACGTCGCGCTCGACCCGTTCACCACGCACGGCCAGGACGGCCTGCTCGACAGCACCGGCTACATCGTCAACGACGAGACCGTCGCAGTGCTCGCGCAGCAGGCGCTGGTGCAGGCCGAAGCCGGCGTCGACATCGTCGCGCCCAGCGACATGATGGACGGCCGCATCGGCGCCATCCGCGCCGCGCTCGAGTCCGGCAACCACATCCACACGCGCATCATGGCCTACAGCGCCAAGTACGCGAGCGCCTTCTACGGCCCGTTTCGCGACGCCGTGGGCTCCGCGTCGAATCTCGGCAAGAGCAACAAGAAGGTCTACCAGATGGACCCCGGCAACAGCGACGAGGCGCTGCGCGAAGTGGCGCTCGACATCGCCGAAGGCGCCGACATGGTGATGGTCAAGCCCGGCATGCCGTACCTCGACATCCTGCGCCGGGTGAAAGACGAGTTCCGCATGCCGACCTTCGCCT
>JBDTNU010000319.1:0-4935 GCA_039933535.1 Caldimonas sp.
CGAGCATCGCCAGCAACGCGTGCTGCGCCACCACGTCACGTGGTTCGACTTTCTTTCGCGCGCAGCGGCGAGTCACGAGCGCTGGCGGCCCCGCGGCGAGGAGCGCGAACGGCAGCGCGCACGGGCCTTGCAGCGCTGGTACCGGCCGGCGCGATGAGTTGCTGGATCCTGCTGCGGGGATTGACACGCGAAGCGCGTCATTGGGGCGACTTGCCCGAGCGACTCGTCGCCCGGCTCGGCGGCGCAAGTGTCGCGGCGCTCGATATTCCGGGTAACGGTGTGCGGTACCGCGAGCGCAGCCCGACCTCGGTCGAGGCGATGGTCGCGGTGTGTCGGGAAACGCTCGACGCCACCGAGCACGAGCCGCCCTACATCCTGGTCGGCATGTCGCTCGGCGCCATGGTGGCGACGTCGTGGGCCTCGTTGCACGCCGACGAAGTCAGCGGCGTCGTGCTGATCAACAGCAGCAGCCGCGCTCTGAGCGGCTGGCACCGCAGGCTCCGCTGGCAGCAGATCCCGACGCTGCTGCGCATCGTCGCAACGCGCGACGCGATCGTGCGTGAGCGCCGCGTGCTGCATCTCACGACCCGCCATCCGCCCCAGCCCGAAATCACGCTGCTCGCCTCGTGGGCTGACTGGCGCCGCCAGCACCCCGTCTCGATAACGAATGCAATCCGCCAGCTGCTCGCTGCCGCGCGCTATCGCCTGCCCGAGACCTTGGCGCCCCTGCCCTTGCTCGTGCTCGCGAGCGCGATGGATGCACTGGTCGACCCGGCCTGCTCGCTGGCACTGGCGAGAGCCTGGGGCGCCGACCTGCGGGTCCATCCGACGGCCGGCCACGACCTGCCGCTCGACGACGGCGACTGGGTTGCCCAGCAGGTCAGCGCGTGGTGGCTGTCGCTGCTTCCCGAGTGATGCGTCGCAAGCGCACGACGTCATCGTTCCTTCTCGCCGTCGTCAAGACATCGTCACGCGCGCATCCGAACATCCAGAGCCCATCGGAGGTGGGATATGGATTCTCTGGTGATGTCCCCACAGTCAGTGGCCACGCGGCACGACGAACCGCCGGCGTCGGCACGGCGCACGGCGCCCGACCCGGCGGGATCGGCGGATCAGGTCTTCGACGTCCACTGGGCGCAAGACGAGAGCGAGGTCCGCGAGGCCCAGCGCCTGCGCCACCGGGTATTCGCCGGCGAGATGCGCGCGCATCTCGCGACCGGCCACCACGCCCTGCCGGGCCACGACGTCGACCGCTTCGACGACTATTGCGAGCATCTGCTTGTGCGTGCCCTCGGTCCGCGTCGGGAGGTCGTCGGAACCTATCGCGTCCTGACGCCGGACGCGGCGAGACGCGCGGGCGGACTCTATAGCGAGACCGAATTCGACATCAGCCGCGTGCGTCCCCTGCTTGCCACCGCCGTCGAGCTCGGCCGCTCGTGCGTGCATCCCGACTGGCGCTCGGGCGGCGTGGTCATGGCGCTCTGGGCGGCCCTCGGCGAATTCATGCTGCGCCATCGCCTCGACGCGATGATCGGCTGCGCGAGCGTCGGCATGCGCGATGGCGGTCACGCCGCGGCCAGCCTGTGGACGCGCCTGCGCCAGACGCATCTGGCGCCGGCCGAATGGCAGGCAACTCCGTACCGGCCGCTGCCCGTGGCCCAGTTGCGCCAGGATCTCGATCCCGAGGTACCCGCACTCATCAAGGGCTACCTTCGTTGCGGTGCCAAGGTGCTGGGCCCGCCCGCCTGGGATCGGGACTTCAACACTGCCGACCTGCCGCTGCTGATGCGCTTCGCCGACCTGCCGGCGCGCTATCGAAAGCACTTCCTGGAAAAGTAGCCGCGTCTGGACCCCGCGACAGCACTCAGTGCCGCTTGAAGGCGGCGCCGATGGAATGAATCGCGCCTTGCCAGCGCTGGCGCAAGGTCACCAGCGCGGACGTCGCCTCGCGGCGATCACCGTGGGCCTCCCTCGCGGCATTGCGCAGGAAGGCTGTGTCCATCAGTGCGCCGACCGGCGAAGGCGTGTAGTGGGGCTGCAGGTGGTTTGCATTCATGGCTGTCTCCAGGACGTGGAGCTTGGCAGGATCGATCCGTATAAACTGTATATATCGTATACGTCGTTGACCCAGACTCCATGACAAACGCCAAGAGCGCCAGCAAAACCCGTGCAAATGCCACGACCCTCCGGCCCCCTGCCGTTCGCAAGGCAAAGGCCACGGACGCTGCCGCGCCGACAAAGCCGGCGCTCAAGACTGCGGCAAGAGCGGCACCGGGCCCTGCCCTTGGATCTGCGAGCAGCGCGGCGGCGAGCCCCCACGCGCCCAAACCCAAGCTGGTTCGCGACAGCTTCACGATTCCGAAGGCGGAATACATGGTTCTCGAAGGGCTGAAGGTCCGAGCCGCCAACCTGACACGCCCGGTCAAGAAGAGCGAGTTGTTGCGGGCGGGCATTGCCGCGCTGAGCGGGATGGGCGACAAGGCGTTCCTGGCTGCGTTGAACGGCGTGCCCAGCCTGAAGACCGGACGACCGAAGGGCGCGGGTCCGGAGTCGCGGGACGAGGACGAACAGAAGCTTGTCCGGCGTCGCGGTGCATGACCGTGTCTGGCGCAGACGTGTCTTTTCTACGTGACATGTCGGCGTACGAGAGGTGGCTTCGCAAGCAATGCGACGTCGTCGAAAGTGACCTCGAGGCAAAGCACGAGCGCATGCGCAAGAGCGCATTCAGGTTTCTCCGCGCGACCTACTTTCGCTGGGCAAGAACGATCGAGGCGGTCTGCCCGGATCTCGCGAGAGCGCCCAGGGTTGCGTGCGTCGGAGACATCCACATCGAGAACTTCGGCACTTGGCGCGACGCGGACGCGCGACTGGTCTGGGGCGTCAACGACTACGACGAATCAGCGGTCATGCCTTACGCCTACGATCTGGTGAGGCTCGTGACCAGCATCCTTCTGGCCCCCGGCCACCAGATCACCGCAGCGCGGGCGGCGACCGCGGTTCTCGGCGGTTATCGCTCCGGGCTGTCGAACCCGGTCGCGGCCTTGCTCGACGAGAACGCCGGATGGTTGAGGTCGTTTGCCAACCCGAGCGAAGAGGAAAGCCGGAGCTTCTGGAAGGACATCGATGTCCTGCCCGAAGCCGATCCACCCGCGCAGGTTCGCAAGGAGCTTCGCAAGAGCCTTCCGGTCGGCGCCGCCGATCTTCGCTTCGCCTCGCGAACCGCGGGAGGAGGCAGCCTCGGACGGCCGCGCTTCGTCGCGGTTGCGAACTGGAACTCCGGCCGTGTCGTGCGCGAAGCCAAGGCGTTCGTGCCTTCAGCCTGGGGATGGGCTCACGACCGGGCAAGCCGCCGACCCTGGTTCGTCGATCTGGCGGATGGCTCGTTCAGGTCGCCCGACCCGCTCATGCATATCGAAGGCGACTTCATGTTTCGTCGCATCGCGCCCGACGCCAGAAAGATCGATTTCAAAGGTGTCCACGCTCAAGAGCTGTCGACCCGGCTGCTCGAAGCGATGGGCGCGGACCTTGCCGCAGTGCACGCGTCGGACCCGCGATCGACCCTGATCGCCGGGGACCTGACGGCCCGCAAGCGAGGGTGGCTGGCCCGAGCTGCCGAAGCCGGCCGGCACGCCACGCAGCGGGACTTCGAGGCCTACACGTCTCGACCTGCGCCGGGATCGAACTAGCCAACGACCCCACGAACGCTCAGACGTTGTCTTCGACCAGTGGCGTCGTCGTCCCCGCCGCCAACGTGAACCGGGTCCGCTTCAGCAGCGGACTCGCCGGTGCCGTGCCGTCGACATTGAGCGGCTTGACCTTGTTGAAGATCACGACCAGGTTCGCCGCCGTCACCGTCGCCGAGGCATAGCCCTGGGCGTCGTGGTCGACGTGGAAGAAGTCGGGGTTGTTGCCGCGCATCACCGCGTCGAAGGTCGCCGGCGTGGCGACGAGCGCCGCGAGCGGCGTTCCGGCCGAGCCGGCCTTCACATAGCTGTAGAAGCTCGAGCTGCTGATGCCGGCGGCGACGAAATCGACCAGCACCGGCGTGCCGGTGGCCGGGTCCGGGACGTCGCGTACCGCGCCGCACTGGAAGCTGTGCAGGTCGCCGGTGATCGCGACCACGTTCGTGATCGCCTGCGCCTTCAGGTAGCCGAGCAGGTCGGCCTTGTGGCTGGGATAGCCGTCCCAGGCGTCGCAGTTCACGACATAGAGCGCGTTGAAGGGAGGCGGCGCGCTGGCGCGCAGGTCGAGCCAGAGGCGCGAGAGCATCAGCTCGTTGCCCCAGACCTTCCAGGTGGCTGTCGATGTTCGCAGCGTGTCCTTCCACCACTGCGTCTGCGTCGTGCCCAGGATCGAGGGCGCGCGCCCCAGCGCGGCGGTCTTGTCGGCCTCGAACAATTGAAGCACCGGCTGTTGCACGAAGTAGCGCGCGCCGATCGAATCGCTGCCGTTGATCGGGTCGTGGCCTTGCGCCGCGGCGATCGCCGCTTCGTCGACGACATGGTTGTCGCGGTACAGGCGCTCGTCGGTCATGACGAGATGGACGTTGGCGCCGAAGCGGAAGTCGCGGTAGATCCTGATGTTGGTGAATGCTGTGTTCGCCGTGTCGAACGTGACATCGCCGAAGTCGACCGGCGATCGCGACGGCGACCTTGACCCACGTCGGAATGAACTTGGTTCCCGCGTCGATCCCGGCCTTGAAGGCCTTCAGGTTGGCGCTCGTCTCGCGATCGAGCTTGGCGGCATCGGACTTGTCGAGGAAGCGGATCGCCTCGGACGCGAGGTACATGTCGTTGCACACGTTGGCCACCGCCGTCGCCGGCACCTTGGCCAGCGAGCCGTGCTCCCTGATCTGTTCGCCGATGCGTCCGGTCATCACCGCCAGCGCAGGCACGACCTCGGGCGAGAACTGCTTGTTGCGCACGTACTCCGACA
>JBDTNU010000320.1:0-4930 GCA_039933535.1 Caldimonas sp.
GCCGAGGAGGACTTGCAGAGCTCGCTTCGCGGTCAGTCGGGCATCGTTCGGTTGCAGCAGAAGATCGCTTCGTCGTTCGGTGACCAGCGGGTGGCGTTGAACGTCCTGGTCGAGGGAGCTCAGGAGCTGACCGGCGCCGAAGGCGCCTCGGTCGCCAGCGAAATCGGCGACAGCCTGGTCGTGCTTGCCGCCTGCGGGATGGCCGCCGGACGGCTGGGTGCCCGGGTGAAACGCGCTGGCAGCCTCGCTGATGTCTCCCTCTCGAGACAGGAAATCCTCTATTGCGAGGACAGCGAGACCGATCCGCGGGTGGATCGCGAGCTCTGTCGCAGCATGGGCGTTCGCTCGATCGTCATCGCGCCCTTGCGCACTGGTGAGGCGGGCAAGGGTGTCGGCGCGCTGCGGGTCATGTCGAGTCGGGTCGGCGCATTCAGCGCGGCCAGCGTCAGCAGCGTGCAGATCCTCGCCGAGTGGCTGGGTGTGATGCTGCAGCGCATCGCCGCCACCGACCATCTGCGCAGCTCCGAGTCGCAATACCGGCTGCTGTTTGCGGCCCACCCGCTGCCGATGTGGGTCTACGAGATCGGCACGCTGCGCTTTCTCGCCGTCAACGACAGCGCCATCGCGCAATACGGCTATTCGAAGGACGAGTTCCTGGCGATGACCTTGCGCGAGCTGCGGACACCCGAGGGCAACGCGCTGCTCGACCAGTACCTGGCCGATCGTGCCGCGACGGGCAAGACGGTCACCACCTGGCAGCACGTCCGCAAGGACGGTTCGATCGTCGAGGTGCAGGCCTCTGACAGCACGATCGAATTCGAGGGACGGCCGGCGCGCCTGGTGCTTGCCCAGGACATCACCGATCGCGTGCGGTCCGATGTCGCGGCTCGCAGGAGTGAAGGGCTGCTCAACATCGCCGGTCGCGCGGCGCGTGTCGGTGGATGGTCGATGGACCTCCGCGCACGCTCCATGGCCTGGTCGGACCAGATGTCGGCGATTCACGACCTGCCGCCGGGCACGTCGTGCACCGTCGAGCAGGCGCTCGATTTCTATGCGCCGGAGTCACGCGCGGCGATGCGCAGCGCGGTTTACCACGCCAGCTACGACGGTGTTCCATATGACCTCGAGCTCGAGATCATCACGGCGCACCAGCGCCGAATCTCGGTGCGCACGATCGGCGAGGCGGTGCGCGACGCGGCCGGCGTGATCGTCGGAACGCAAGGCGCGGTGCAGGACATTACCGATCGCAAGAAGGCCGAGGCAAACGTCAGGGCCCTGGCCGCCAGTCTCAGAACGACGCTCGAAAGCATCACCGATGCGTTCTACACGCTCGATCGCGACTGGCGGTTCACCTACATCAACGCGGAGGCGCTGCGCCTGATCGGGCGCCCTTTGGCCGATCTGATGGGACAAGTGATCTGGGAGGCGATTCCGCGCCTGGTCGGCACGGACTTCGATCGTCAGTACCACGATGCGGCGGCGGGCAAGTCTGCGCTTTCCGTGGAGAGCTTCTACCGGCCCTGGCAGAAGTGGCTCGAGGTCCATGCCTATCCTTCCGAATCCGGCCTGACGGTCCATTTCCGCGACGTGAGCGAGCGCCACAACGCGCAGCAGGCGCTGCACGCCCTGAACGAGAACCTCGAAGCGAAGGTGGCCACGCGGACCATCGAGCTCGAGCTGACCAACTTTGCCCTGGCCAGCAAGGAAGAGGAAGTCCGTTCCGTCGTCGAGCACATGGCCGACGGCGTGATCACCTTCGGCGATGACGGCATGGTTCGCTCCGCCAACTCGAAGGTCGAGTCGATCTTCGGCCACGTGCCGGCGGATCTCGTCGGCCGCCATGTCTCGCTCCTGATTCCCGAGCTCGCGGAGTTGAATGCTGGCAATGGAGCGCAGGTGCCCGGCGATGCCGCCGTCGCGGTCGCCCGGATCGGCCGCGAGACCATCGGCAGACACCGGGACGGCGCCAGCATCACCCTCGACGTCGCCCTCAGCGGCTACCGCATCCCCGGACAACGCTTGTGGACCGCGATCGTGCGCGACATCGGCGAGCGCGTACGCATCATGGCTGACCTCGAACAGGCCCGAAACGGCGCCGAGGAGGCGAGCCGCGCCAAGTCGGCCTTCGTCGCCGCCATGAGCCACGAGATCCGCACGCCGATGAACGGCGTGATCGGCATGATCGATGTGCTGCACCAGACCGACCTCGCGCCCGAGCAGGCAAGGATGCTGGGCGTTGCGCGCGACTCGGCCCATTCGCTGCTCGCGATCATCGAGGACATCCTCGACTTCTCGAAGATCGAGGCCGGCAGGATCGAGCTCGAGCATCTGCCGATTGCGGTGTCGGGCATCGTCACCAAGGTCTGCGAGCTATTGGGCGGCATGGCGGGGAGCAAGGGCGTCGAGCTGACCGTCGAGGTCGATCCCGAGCTTCCCGATGCGGTCTGGGGCGACGACGGGCGCTTGCGCCAGGTGCTCGTCAACCTGCTCGGCAACGCGATCAAGTTTTCCGCGGGCCGCGCCGGTGCGCGGGTCTCGATGCGGGCGAGCCTGGGCGAGCGCGTTGCCGATCGGGTCAACGTGCGACTGGAAGTCGAAGACAACGGCATCGGCATGGATGCCCGCACGGTCGAACGCTTGTTCGTTCCCTTCTCGCAGGCCGACGCCTCGATGACACGCCGTTTCGGCGGCACCGGCCTCGGCCTGGCGATCTCGCACCATCTCGTCCAGTTGATGGGCGGCTACATCGAAGTGCGCAGCACGCCCGACGTCGGCTCGGTGTTCACGGTGCATCTGCCGTTCTTCGTCGCCGCATCGGCACCCGCCGCGCCAAACGACGTCCGGCCTTCCGTCCTGGCCGCGCTCGATGCCTCGTCGGCGGATGGTGCCGGTGCGGCCAAGACCCTCGTGCTCGTGGCGGAGGACAACGAAATCAACCAGCAGGTGATCACCCAGCAGCTCAAGCACCTCGGCTTTCGCGCCGAGGTCGTCGCCGATGGCCGCGCCGCGCTGGTGCTTTGGCGCACCGGCCGTTTCGGCCTCCTGCTCACCGACCTGCAGATGCCCGAGATGGACGGCTACGAGCTGACCGCGACGATCCGGACCGAAGAAGGCGGCGGGAGACGGATACCGATCATCGCCTTGACCGCCAATGCGCTCAAGGAAGAGGCCATGCATTGCAAGGCCGTCGGCATGGACGGCTACCTGACCAAGCCGGTGCGGATGGCGGCGCTCGACGAGACCTTGCGAGCCTGGCTGGCGCAGGCGCCATCGCAGATCGGCGCTGACGCCAGCTAGGTTCAGTACCGCTCGACTTGTGCCGCGTAGCAGCCGCGCCGCGCGTAGTGCACCTGGAGGTAGCTCGCGTCGGCGTTGTCGAGAAGTCTCGCCAACAGCGGAGCGGTTGCTTCGCCTTCGCTCACCTCGGCGTCGATCATCATGTGCTGCGCGTCGAAAGCGCGCACGGCCACCAGCCGCGACGCGATCACCTCGGGCACGGAATCGACGGCGTCGAACGCGCGATCGGCTGCCTTGCGGACGTAGATCGCATGCGTCGCGCGATACGGCGTGTTGGCCGGCTGGTGCTGGTAGTTGAGGAGAAGCAGCTCTTCGCCGAGCTGGGCGTGGGCCATGCTGACCCGGCACGGCATGCGCGGGTCGTCGGCGATCACGCGCCGCGCGCCGATCGAATGCAACGCCTCGTCGTTCATGTCGAACAGCGGTTGGAACGGCTCGGGCGAGAGTCCGATGATGCGAAACGTCATGATGCTTCTCCTTGCGTCGGAGGCATCTTCGCTCCTGCCATCGTCTCGCGCTCGCCGTATTCGGACATGCCGTTTCCCGTGCCATCATCGCGCCGCCCTCGATTGGAGACGTCATGCCGGACAGCCTCACCCCCGACCTCGGCACCGCGCCGGCGCACGTTCTCGCGGCCGCCATCGCAGCCGGGCAGATCAGCGCGCTCGAAGCCTGCGATGCGGCGATCGGCCGCATCCAGCGGCTCGACGGCGCCATCAACGCGGTCGTCGTGCGCGACTTCGATCGGGCGCGCGAGCAGGCTGCGGCGCGCGATCGGCAACTCGCGCAGGGCGAGCGCCAGCCCTTGCTCGGCGTGCCGATGACGGTCAAGGAATCGTTCGACGTCGCGGGCTTGCCGACGACCTGGGGGATGCCGCCGTTTCGCGATTTCCGGCCGCGCGAGGACGCGCTGGTCGTGGCCCGTCTCAAGGCGGCCGGCGCCGTCATCCTCGGCAAGACCAACGTGCCGCCTTCGCTCGCCGATTGGCAGAGCACGAACCCGATCTACGGACGCACCGTCAATCCGCACGACGCGTCGCGCAGCCCCGGCGGATCGTCGGGCGGCTCGGCGGCGGCGGTCGCCTCGGGCATGGTCGCGCTCGAATGCGGCTCGGACATCGGCGGCTCGATCCGCATCCCGGCCGTCTTTTGCGGCGTCTTCGGCCACAAGCCGAGCTTCGGCCTCGTCCCCAAGCGCGGCCACGCTTTCCCGGGAACCGACACGGCCGAGATCGAGCTGGCGGTGGTAGGGCCCCTGGCCCGCAGCGCTGCCGACCTGGAACTCGCGCTCGGCGTGATCGCCGGACCGGAAGCCGGTGCGGCGGTGGCCTGGCGCGCGACCTTGCCGGCGGCGCGGCCCGCGAGCCTCGCCGCGTGCCGGCTGCTCGTGCTCGACAGCCATCCGCGGGCGCGCACCGGTGCGGTCATCCGCGATGCGATCGCGCGTCTGTGCGACGACGCGGGGCGCACCGGCGCGAGCATCGCGCGCGAGAGTGCATTCCTGCCCGACCTCGCGGTCGCGCACGGCGACTACATGGCGATGCTGATGACGATCATGACGCGCGGCGCACCCGGCGTGCAGAACGTCATCTCCGCGCACGAATGGTTCGCGCTGCTCGACAAGCAGATGCGC
>JBDTNU010000321.1:0-4920 GCA_039933535.1 Caldimonas sp.
CGGAAGCCGAGTTCAAGAAGATGGGCCTGGGCTCGCGCGACGTGCCCGACTGCCGCAAGTAGGAAGTCCGATGGCGTCGATCACGTCGCTTCGCCCGCGCAGCCGCGAGAGCGGCGCGCGGGCGCGACCCGGTGCACCCTCCGGCAGCACGTTGCTGTCGGGCGATGCCCTGGTGCTCGCCGGCGTGAGTCGCGTCTTCGGCGCATTGCGCGCCGTCGACGACGTTTCCTTGTCGGTGGCGGCGGGTGAGAAGGCGGCGATCCTGGGCTCCAACGGGGCCGGCAAGACGACGCTCTTCAACGCCATCACCGGCGACTTTCCGCCCACCGCCGGGCGGATCCATTTCTTCGGCGAAGACATCACCGAGCTGCCGCCGCACGAGCGCATCCGCAAGGGCCTCAGGCGCACCTACCAGTCTTCGCTGCTCTTTCGCGACCTGACGGTGCGCGACAACCTGTTCCTCGCCGTTCGCGGTGTCGCGAACGGCCGCTTCAGCTTCCGGCGCGCCGGGGCGACGCACGCTTCGACGGTCGCCACCGACGACCTGCTCGAGCGCGCGCGCCTCTCGCACATCGCCGACGAGCGTGTCGCCAATCTCGCCCACGGCCAGCAGCGCCAGCTCGAGATCGGCATGGCGCTGGCGGGCGCGCCGCGCCTGATCCTGTTCGACGAGCCTGCAGCGGGCCTTTCGCCGGCCGAGCGGCGCGAGCTCGTCGCCCTGCTCGCCTCGCTGCCACCGCACATGAGCTACCTGCTCATCGAGCACGACCTCGAGATCGCCATGCGGGCTGCGACGCGGGTCACGGTGATGCACAACGGCCGCGTGCTCAAGACCGGCACGCCCGACGAGATCGAGAACGACGCCCAGGTGCAGGCCATCTACATGGGAGGCAAGCACTGATGGCCTGGCTCGGCAGCAAGGACGACGCGAAGCCGCGCGGGCCGGTGCTGGCCATCGATGCGCTCGATGTCTACTATGGGCGTGCCCATGCCTTGCAGGGCGTGAGCCTGATGCTCGAGCGCGGCGTGCTGGCGATCGTCGGCCGCAACGGCATGGGCAAGACGACCCTGTGCAACGCGATTACGGGGCTGGTCCCCGCGAGCGGAAGCGTCCGGCTGTTCGGCGAAGAGATTCGCGGCATGGCGGCGCACCGCATCACACAGCGCGGTATCGCCTACGTGCCCCAAGGCCGGCGCGTCTGGCCTTCGCTGAGCGTCGACGAGACTCTGCGCCTGGTGGCGCCCCACAAGCGTGACGTCGAGCGCATCTACGCGATGTTTCCGCGCCTGGCCGAACGCAAGGCGAACGGCGGCGCGCAGCTCTCGGGTGGCGAGCAGCAGATGCTGGCGATCGGCCGCGCCTTGCTGCTCGAGCCGAAGCTGCTCGTGATGGACGAGCCGACCGAAGGCCTCGCCCCGATCATCGTCGAGCAGGTCGTCGAGGCCTTGCGCGGCCTGGCCGCCGAAAGCGAGATCGCGGTGCTGCTGATCGAGCAGAACCTGGGCGTGGCCGTCGACGTGGCCGATCGCATCGGCGTGATGGTCAACGGCCGGATCGCGCACGAGATGGCCGCTGCCGAGCTCGGCGCCGATCGCGAACTGCAGGAACGACTGCTCGGTCTGCGCGCGGGCGCGAACGGCGAGGACGAAGTGGAGGCTGCGCCGGCACCGACCCGGGAGGCTGCGCCGACGCAGGTCTTCACCGTGCGCCGTGCCCACGGCGACGGCGCACCTTCGCTCGACGACGTTGCGCCGCGAACCGTGCGTGGCTTCAATCGCTGGAACGCCGGCGGCACGGCCGCGCCGGTCGCCGACATCGCACGTGTTTCGCCCCCTCCTGCGCCTGCGCCCTCGTCCCGGCCCTCTCCCGCAAGCGGGAGAGGAGGCGCAGGCCAGGTGCTCGAACTTCCGGTCGCCGCCACCAGCGACCGCGCCGCGTATGTCGCCGGCACTTTCGACACCAAGGGTCGCGAGCTGCACTTCATGCGCCAGTGCCTCGAAAAGCTCGGCCTGCGCGTCGTCACCGTCGATCTCTCGACCTCCGGCAAGCCTTCCTCCGCGGGCGTGCATCCGCGCGAGGTCGCGCGTCATCATCCCGAGGGTGAATCCGTCGTCTTCAGTGGCGACCGCGGCAGTTCGGTCACGGCGATGGCGCTCGCGTTCGAGCGCTTCGTGCAGACGCGAAACGATCTCGGCGGCCTGCTCTCGGCCGGCGGTTCCGGTGGCACGTCGCTGGCGACCAGCGGCATGCGCGCGCTGGCGGTCGGCGTGCCCAAGGTCATGGTCTCGACCATGGCCAGCGGCGATACGCGGCCCTACGTCGGCCCGAGCGATATCTGCATGATGTATTCGGTCACCGACGTGCAGGGCATCCACCGCATCAGCGAGCAGGTGCTGGCCAACGCGGCGCACGCGCTGGCCGGGATGATCGCGCACCCGCCGCTGCTCTCGGCCAACAACAAGCCGGCGCTCGGGCTGACGATGTTCGGCGTCACCACCGCCTGCGTTCAGGCCGTCGTCAAGCGCCTCGACGACGAGTACGACTGCCTCGTCTTCCACGCCACCGGCGTCGGCGGCCAGTCGATGGAAAAGCTCGCCGACTCGGGCCTGCTTGCCGGCGCCATCGACGTCTCGACCACCGAGATCGCCGACGAGATCGGCGGCGGCGTGCTCTCGGCAGGGGCGACCCGGCTCGACGTGTTCGCGCGCCACGCCTTGCCTTACGTCGGCTCGTGCGGCGCCCTCGACATGGTGAACTTCGGCGCCTGGGACACGGTGCCCGAGCGCTTGCGCGGCAGGAAGATCTATCGCCACAACCCGACCGTGACGTTGATGCGCACCACCGTCGACGAATGCCGCGCGATCGGCCTGTTCCTCGCCGACAAGCTCAATGCGATGACCGGCCCGGTACGCTTCCTGATCCCCGAAGGCGGCGTCTCGGCGATCGACAAGCCGGGCCAGCCCTTTCACGATCCCGAGGCAGACCGCGCGTTGTTCGCCGCGATCGAAGAGCGCTTTCGTCCAAGCGCCAATCGCAAGCTTGTCCGCCTGCCGATGCACATCAACGACGAGGCGTTCGCCGATGCCCTGGTCGCCGCCTGGCGCGAAGTTGCGGCCAGCGCACAACGTCACCCGACTGGACGAATCCATGCCCCGCATCGCTAGACAGACGCTGCTCGCGCGCTTTCGCGCCAAGATCGCCGCGGGCCGGCCGCTGATTGGCGGCGGCGCAGGCACGGGCCTTTCCGCCAAGTGCGAGGAGGCGGGGGGCATCGACCTGATCGTCATCTACAACTCGGGCCGCTACCGGATGGCCGGGCGCGGCTCGCTGGCGGGCCTCCTGGCCTACGGCAACGCCAACGAGATCGTCTGCGAGATGGCGCGCGAGGTGCTGCCCGTGGTCCGGCACACGCCGGTGCTGGCGGGCGTGAACGGCACCGATCCGTTCATGATCGCCGACGAGTTCCTGCAGCGCCTGATCGGGCTCGGCTTTTCCGGCGTGCAGAACTTTCCTTCCGTGGGCCTGATCGACGGCACCTTCCGCGCCAACCTCGAAGAGACCGGCATGGGCTTCGGCCTCGAGGTCGAGATGATCGCGCGCGCCCACGCGCTCGACCTGCTGACCACGCCCTATGCGTTCGACGAGGCGCAGGCGAGGGCGATGACCGAGGCCGGCGCCGACATCGTCGTCTGCCACATGGGGCTGACGACCGGCGGCGCGATCGGTGCGGAGACGGCGCTCACGCTCGCCGACTGCGTGCCCCACATCGAAGCGCGGGCAGCGGCGGCGAAGGCGGCCCGTGCCGACGTGATCGTGCTCTGCCACGGCGGCCCGATCGCCACGCCCGAAGACGCCGCGTACATCCTCGGCCATTGCCCGTCGTGCCACGGCTTCTACGGCGCGAGCTCGATGGAGCGCCTCCCCACCGAGACCGCGCTCACCGAGACGACGCGGCGCTTTACCCGGATTTCAGGAGACAAGACATGAACGGCGCCCAATTCGGCAGCTTTCTGCTCGGCCTGCTCGTCGTCGCGATCGTCGTCGCGATCGCGGTCTGGCTGCTTCACTGGCTCTACCTGCGCAGCTCGAAGGAGCGCTCGTTCGTGCGCACCGGGCTCGGCGGCCAGAAGGTCGTGCTCGACGGCGGCGCCTTCGTGCTGCCGATCGTTCATGACGTGATCCCGGTCAACATGAACACGCTGCGCCTCGAGGTGACGCGCGGCCGCGACAAGGCGCTGATCACGCGCGACCGGATGCGCGTCGACATGATTGCCGAGTTCTATGTACGCGTCGCGGCGCGACCGGAAGCGGTGGCCGCGGCGGCACAGACGCTGGGCCTGCGCACGATGGAGCCGGAACAGCTCAAGGAGCTGGTCGAAGGCAAGTTCGTCGACGCCTTGCGCACGGCCGCCGCCGAGATGACGATGGAAGAGTTGCACGAGAAGCGCGGCGCCTACGTCAAGCGGGTGCGCGAGACAGTGGCCGAGGACCTGACCAAGAACGGCCTCGAGCTCGAGTCGGTGTCGCTGACCCAGCTCGACCAGACCGGCATGGAATTCTTCAACCCGAGCAACGCCTTCGACGCAGAAGGCCTGACGCGGTTGACCGAGACGATCGAGCAGCGCAAGAAGCAGAGGAACGACGTCGAGCAGGACACGCTGATCGCGATCCGCAACAAGAACCTCGAGGCCGAGAAGCTCTCGCTCGACATCGACCGCGAGAGCGAATACGCGCGCCTGAACCAGCAGCGCGAGGTCGAGGTGGCGCGGGCACGCCAGCGCTCCGAGCTGATGACCGAGCGGGCGCAGCGCGAGGAGCAGGGCGAGAGCGCGCAGATCGCCGCCAAGCAGACCATCGATGCGGCGCGCATCCGCTCCGAGCAGACGATCGAGCAGGAGCGGATCGGCAAGGAGCGCACG
>JBDTNU010000322.1:0-4914 GCA_039933535.1 Caldimonas sp.
TCGAAGGCGTCGTCACCGCCTGGATCGCGCTCGACGACGCGACGCTCGAGAACGGTTGCCTCTACTTCGGCGACGGCACCAATCTCGGCCCGGTCTACGCCCACTTCGCGCCCGAGGGCGAGCCCTTCAATCTGCAGTTGCCGACGGCGATCCTCGACAGGCAGCCGATGTCGCCGGCGCCGGTGCGCAAAGGCGGCGTCAGCTTCCATCACGGCAACACCTTCCACCAGTCGGCGCCGAATCACAGCACCGCCTGGCGGCGGGCGTGTGCCCTGCACTACGTGCGCAACGACGTCGAGTTCGCCACGCCGGCGCTTCCCTACGACAACGCGCTCAAGCTCAAGGTCACCTGACCGGGACCTCCCTTCCCCAAGCCCACTCACGGAGACGACATGACCTCACTCCCCTTCGCACGCACGTTCCTCGCCGCGGCCCTGCTCGCCACTGCCGCCAGCGGCGCCCTGGCCCAGCAATGGAAGCCGACGCATCCGATCAACCTGATCGTGCCCTGGGCACCGGGCGGCTCGACCGACCAGATCACGCGCGTCACCGCCGCCGAGCTCGAGAAGGCGCTCGGCCAGACCATCGTCGTCGTCAATCAGCCAGGCGCCTCGGGCTCGATCGGCAGCAAGAGCGCGTTCGATGCGCCGCGCGACGGCTACACCTGGACCGCCGGTGCCGCGCAGGACCTCGGCACCTACCAGACGCTCGGCTCGCTCAACGCCGGCATCAAGGACTGGAACCTGTTCCTCACCGTCGCAAACATCCAGGTCATCGGCGTCAATCCCAACACGCCGTACCAGAGCGCGAAGCAGCTGCTCGATGCGATGAAGGCCAAGCCGAATGGCATCTCGGTGGCGACGGCCGGCGTCACTTCGGCCGGCCACAACGCGATGGAGCTGATCGCCAAGGCGACTGGCGTGACCTATCGCCACGTCACGTACGACGGCGGCAATCCAGCGGTCGTGGCCACTGTCTCGGGCGAAGCCGAAGTGACGACACAGCTCGCCGTCGAGCAGGCCGACATGATCCGCGGCAAGCGGCTGCGCCCGCTCGCCACGGTGAGCGACAAGCCGCTCGAGCTCGAGGGCTACGGCACGATCCCGCCGCTCTCGAACACGCTGCCCGGCTTCACCGCGCCGGCCAACTATTTCGGCATCTTCCTTCCCAAGGGCGTTCCCGACGAGGTCGTGAAGACGCTCGAAAAGATCTGGGCCGACAACATCGCCAAGAGCGAGGCGATCAAGAAGTACGCCAACAGTCGCGGCGCGCTGTTCGCGCCGGCCTCGGGCGAAGCGGCGCAGAAGGCGGTGTTTCCTGCGATCCAGGCCAATGCCTGGCTGCTCTTCGACGGCGGCAAGGCCAAGGTCTCGCCCGACACGGTCGGTATTCCCAAGCCCTGAGCGGCGAGCGCCTCGAGCCATGACGACATCGACGCGCGACGCCACCGCAGAAGCGCCCGAGCCCACGGACGACGAGCGACGCGCCGGCGCGGCCGGCGACCTGCGCGATGCCATCGGCTGGCTCGTGCTCGGCGTGGCGGTGCTCGTCGGCTCGATCCGCATGGACCGCCTCGAATCGCAGAACATCAATCCGTACACGGTGCCGGGCCTGCTGCCCGGCCTGCTCGGTCTGGTGATGATCCTGCTCGGCGCCCTGATGGCCCTGCGCAGCTGGGGTCGCGGCGCGCGACTCGACGCCGGCCCGCGCTTCGCCGTCGACGGGACATCGATGCGCCGGCTCGGCCTCGTCCTCGCATTGATCCTGGTCTACACCGTCGTGCTGCTCGGACGCGGCCTGCCGTTCTGGATCGGCTCGGCGCTCTACGTCGCCGCATCGATCGTGCTGCTGCAGGCGCCGCAACGCGCGCTTGCGGGCCGCCGCCTCGGCGGGCGCGACCTCGTCTTCGCAGCGGCCGTTGGGATCGGCTCGGGCGTCGTCATCACCTATGTGTTCCAGGAACTTTTCCTCGTGCGGCTGCCTTGATCGCAGGCTGAAGGAAGCGACGCGCCATGTTCTCCGGACTCGCCGAGCTCGCCCACGCCTGGGCGGGCTTCATGAACCCGACCTCGATCGCGCTCGGCCTCGGCGGCGCGCTGCTCGGCATCATCGTCGGCATCCTGCCCGGCCTGTCGGCGACGCTCGTCATCGCCCTGCTGACGACGATCACGATCAAGCTGCCGGCGAACAACGCGATCCTGGTCCTCATCTGCTCGTACGTCGGCGCCCTCTACGGCGGCTCGCGCACGGCGATCCTGCTCAACATACCGGGCACCGCTGCCAACGCCGCGTCGTGCGCCGACGGCTATGCGCTGGCGCAACGCGGCGAGGCGGGGCGCGCGATCGGCATCGCGACCTCGGGCGCCTTCATGGGGACGCTGTTCGGCGTGCTGTGCCTGGCCACCTTCACGCCTTCGCTCGCCGAGGTAGCGCTCGCGTTCGGCGCCTACGAATACTTCTGGCTCGCCCTGTTCGGCGTGGCGATGTCGGGCTCGATCGTCGGCGACGATCCGCTGAAGGGCTGGCTGATGGGCGCGCTCGGCCTCTTCGTCGCGCAGATCGGCCAGGAAGGCCTTTACGCCTACGACCGCTTCACCTTCGGCTGGGGAGAGCTGGCCGGCGGCATCGGCCTGATCCCTGCCCTGGTAGGCGCCTTCGGCCTGGCCGAGGTGCTGACGAACCTCGCCGATCCGCTCGAGAAAAAACTGGTCGAGGTCAAGGACTCGGTCCTGCCTCGCTTTCGCGAAGTCGCCCGGTATTGGCGCACCGTGTTGCGCTCCGGCGTGATCGGCGTGCTCACCGGTCTCTTGCCCGGCGTCGGCGAGGACTCGGGCGCGTGGATGTCGTACGCCGCCGCCAAGGCCACCAGCAAGGAGAAGCATCTCTTCGGCAAGGGCTCGATCGACGGCCTGATGGCCGCCGAGACCGGCGACATGGCGTCGATCCCCGGCCACATCATCCCCGCGCTCGCGCTCGGCATTCCCGGCTCCGCGCCTTCTGCGGTGTTGCTGGCGGCGATGATCATCCACGGCATCCAGCCCGGGCCGATGATGATGATCTCGCACCCGCACTTCGTCTACGAGGTGGTGGCGATGACGTCGCTGGCGACGATCACCATCCTCCTCTTCGGCCTGTTCCTCGTGCGGCCGCTCCTCATCGTTCTCCGCATCCGCCGCACCGTGCTGATGCCGATCATCTTCCTGCTCTGCACGGTCGGCGCCTTCGCCACCGCGTCGCGGCTGTTCGACGTCTACGCGATGCTTGCGATCGGCATCGGCGCGTTCTTCCTGCGCCGGCGCGGCTACCAGATGGCGCCGTTCGTGCTCGGGCTGGTGCTCGGGCCGCTGCTCGACAAGAGCCTGCGCCGCGGCCTGGTCCTCTCCGACGGCTCGATCGCGCCCTTCTTCACGCGGCCGATCTCGCTTGCCTTTGCCGTCGTCACGATCTTCGCCATCCTGCTCTACGTTCCCGCCTTCAAGGCCGCGGTGAAACGCGTCACGAGCGGCGCTGGCGCGGCGGCGCGGGCAATGGTCGGCCGCGGCACCTGAGCCAATTCATCACGACATGAAGATCGCCCTTTGCAACGAAGTTCTCGGACCGCTGAGCCTCGAGGCGCAGTGCGAGCTCGCCGCGCGGCTCGGCTACGACGGGCTCGAGATCGCGCCCTTCACCCTGGCCAACGCGCCCGAGCGCATCGACGCTACGGAGGCGCGGCGTATCCGCGGCGTCGTCGAGTCGTCGGGCCTCGTCGTCACGGGACTGCACTGGCTGCTCGTCAAGCCCTCGGGTCTTTCGGTCACCGACCCCGACGCGGCGCGACGCCGCAAAACGCTGGACGTCGTGACGCGATTGATCGGCCTCTGCGCCGAGCTCGGCGGCAAGGTGCTGGTGCACGGGTCGCCGAAGCAGCGCGAGGTCGCGGCCGGCGAGACGCTCGACATCGCGCGTGCCCGGCTGCGCGACTTCCTCGCCGAGGCCGCCGAGGTCGCCGCAGCGCACGGTGTCGTCTACTGCATCGAGCCGCTCTCGCGCAACGAGACGGTTCTGGTCAACACCGTCGCCGAGGCTGCCGAAATCGTGCGCGCGATCGATCGTCCCTCGCTCCGCACCATGATCGACTGCAGCGCTGCGGGCTTGAGCGAATCGGTCTCGATCCCCGAGCTCATCGCCGCCTGGATGCCGACCGGACTGATCGGGCACGTTCAGGTCAACGATCCGAACCGGCGCGCGCCAGGCCAGGGCGACATGCGCTTCGCGCCGATCTTCGCTGCGCTGAAGAAGCACGGCTACGACGGCACCGTCGCCGTCGAGCCTTTCGACTACGTGCCCGACGGCGCCGGCGCAGCGGCCTTCGCGGCCGGCTACCTGCGCGGCGTTCGCCAAGCACTCCTCTGACCCTTCCTTCTTCGATCGAAAGCAACACGATGGCCACCCAACGACTCGGCATCATCATGAACGGCGTCACCGGGCGCATGGGCATGAACCAGCACCTGATCCGCTCGATCTGCGCGATCCGCGCGCAAGGCGGAGTGGCACTCGCGAACGGCGACAAGGTCATGCCCGATCCGGTCCTGATCGGCCGGAATGCCGGGAAGATCGAGGCGCTGGCGAAGGCACACGGCATCGCGCGCTGGGGCACCGACCTCGACGCCGCTCTCGCGAACAAGGAAGACACCGTCTTCTTCGACTCTGGCACGACCCAGATGCGGCCGCAGCTGCTGGCCAAGGCGATCCGCGCAAGCAAGCACGTCTATTGCGAGAAGCCGATCGCGACGAATCTGAACGAAGCCGTCGAGATCGCGCGCATCGCCGAGAAGTCGGGGCTCAAGCACGGCGCCGTGCAGGACAAGCTGTTCCTTCCCGGCCTGCGCAAGCTCGACATGCTGCGCCGGGCCGGCTTCTTCGGCCGCATGC
>JBDTNU010000323.1:0-4913 GCA_039933535.1 Caldimonas sp.
GCTAGACCTGCATCCCCATGATGTCGGAATACGCCTGCACGAGGCGGTTTCTGACCTGCAGCGTGGCCTGGAAGCCGATCTGCGCCTTCTGCATCGCGACCATGGTCTGCTCGAGGCTCACCGTCGGGTTGTCGAGCTGAACCTCGCGCTGCATGCGCGTGGCGTCGTTCTGGGTCTTGCTGACGGCATCGAGCGCCTGGCCGAGCGCCTTCTGGAAGCCAGCGCCCTCGACGCTGCCCGGCCTGGCCAGCGGCACGCCATCGGTGCCCAGCCCGGCGCGGGCGACGGCCTGCGCGAAATTGAATGGTTTCATGGTGACGTTCATGGGTCACTCCTTGGCCGGCATCGTAAGCAGGCGGGCCCGGCGGCGGTGGCGGGAACTGGCGCGTCTATGCCCGGCTGTTCCGGCCATCCGCGACGGGGCCGATCCGAATAATCGCTCGCTAGCCCAAGGTCTTTCCCTGCCGTCTCCCGGCCTGCCACGAACCCCCCATGGACAACGCCGTCGCCCTCTCCAACCGCCCGCAAGACGTCATGCCCGCCTCGCTGGCCGGTCGCCTGGCGGCGATGCCGGCACGTGGCAAGCTGAGCCTGGGCATCGGTGTCGCGGCGCTCGTCGGCGTGGTGCTGGCGATGACGATGTGGAGCTCGCACGGCGACTACAAGGTGCTCTACGCCAACCTGTCCGACAAGGACGGCGGCGCGGTCATCGCCCAGCTGTCGCAGATGAACGTGCCTTACCGCATGTCCGAAGGCGGCGGCGCGATCATGGTTCCGGCGGCACAAGTGCACGACCTGCGCCTCAAGATGGCGACGGCCGGCCTGCCCAAGGGCGCGGTCTCCGGCTACGAGCTGATGGACAGCGCCCGCTTCGGCCAGACCCAGTTCCAGGAGCGCCTCACGTTCCAGCGCGGCCTCGAAGGCGAGCTGACGCGCTCGATCGGTTCGCTCGCCGCGGTGCAGAGCGCGCGCGTTCACCTCGCCTTGCCGAACCAGAACGGATTCTTTCGCGAGCAGCAGAAGCCGAGCGCCTCGGTGCTGCTGACGCTGCACCCCGGGCGCACGCTCGAGCGGGCGCAGATCGCCGGCATCGTCCACCTCGTGGCCTCGAGCGTTCCCGAGATGAACCCGAAGGCGGTGAGCGTGCTCGACCAGAGCGGCGCGCTGCTGACCAACGGCGGCGGCGACAGCGCCCAGGCCGGGCTCGACGCGCAGCAGCTACAGTACGTGAACCAGATCGAATCCGGCTACACCAAGCGTATCCGCGAGCTGCTCGAGCCTATCGTCGGCGCCGACAACCTGCGCGCCACGGTCACCGCCGACGTCGACTTCTCGCAGACCGAAGCGACCTCGGAAGAGTTCAAGCCGAACCAGGGCACGGAAGCGAGCGTCGCGATCCGCAGCCAGCAAACCAGCGAACAGGGCGCGGGCTCCGGCGGCGCATTGCCGAGCGGCGTTCCCGGCGCCGCCTCGAACCAGCCGCCGATCGCCGCGACCGCGCCGCTCACCGGCGCCTCGCAGCCCTTGCAAGGCGCGCCGAGCGCGACCACGGTCGGTGCCAACGGCCGGCGCGAAGCGGTGACCAACTACGAAGTCGACAAGACCGTGCGCGTGACCAAGAACGCGAGCGGCAATGTCAAGCGGCTCAATGCCGCCGTCGTCGTCAACAACCGGACCGTCGTCGATGCCAAGGGCAAGTCGACCCAGGTTCCGCTCGGCAGCGAAGAGGTCGAAAAGCTCAGCACGCTGGTGCGCGAGACGATCGGCTTCAACAAGGAGCGCGGCGACTCGGTCAAGGTCATCAACGTGCCGTTCAAGATCGAGCCGATCACGAACGTCGAGACGCCCTTCTGGAAGAGCCCGGAGCTGATCGACCTGGTTCGCGCCGCGGCCTTGCCCGCTGGCCTGGGCATCGTCGCCGTGCTGGTCTTCTTCGGCCTGCTTCGCCCGGCCGTGAAGAGCGCGTTCACGCCGCGCCTGCCGGCGCCCGGAGCGCGCTTCGACGCGGTGGTCGACGACGCCCAGACGCTCGAAGCACTGCCGGCGCCGGCCTACCTGCGCCAGCTCGAAGGCGCCAAGCTGCTCGCCAAGGACAACCCGGCCGCCGTCGCCGGAATCGTCCGCGGCTGGGTCGGCGGCCAGGCGGCCTGAGCGCCGCCACCGCACACACACCGCACCGGAGATTTCCCCTTGGACGAAGCAGGCCTCGAAGATTCGGCGATTCTCCTCATGTCGCTCGGCGAGGAAGAGGCAGCCAACGTGTTTCGCCATCTCTCGCCGCGCGAGGTGCAAAGCCTCGGCGAAACGATCGCGCGCATGACCAGCGTGTCGAAGGACCGCCTCGACGGCGTGCTCGAGAAATTCAGCGTCGTCGCCGGCGCGCAGAGCTCGCTGGTGGCCGACACCGGCGGCTACGTGCGCAACGTGCTCAAGAAGGCGCTCGACGAAGACAAGGCCAACCTGCTGATCGACCGGATCCTGCAAAGCGGCGACATCTCGGGCATCGAAGGCCTGAAGTGGATGGATGCCGGCTCGATCGGCGAAATGCTGCGCCACGAGCATCCGCAGATCGTTGCCGCGGTGCTGGTGCATCTCGATTCCGACCAGGCCGCCGCGGTGCTCAAGACCTTTGCCGAGCGGCATCGCAACGAAGTGCTGGTGCGCATCGCCACGCTCGACGGCATCCAGCCTTCGGCGCTCAAGGACCTGAACGAGGTGATGAGCAAGATGCTCGCCGGCGGCGAGCAGGCGCGCAAGGCGCCGCTGGGTGGCGTGAAGACCGCGGCCGAGATGATCAACCTGATGGGCACGAGCATCGAGACCGCCGCGCTCGACTACATCCGCGAGGCCGACAACGACCTCGCCCAGTCGATCATGGACAACCTGTTCACCTTCGACGACCTCGACCGCGTGGACGACAAGGGCCTGCAGGCGCTGCTCAAGGAAGTGCAGAGCGAATCGCTGGTCATTGCGCTGAAGGGCGCCAAGCCCGAGATGCGCGAACGCATCTTCAAGAACATGTCGACGCGCGCCGCCGAAACGCTGCGCGAGGAGCTCGACTCGCGCGGCCCGGTCCGCGTGGCCGAGGTCGAGGCCGAGCAGAAGGAGTTGCTCAAGGTCGTGCGCCGCCTGGCAGAAGAAGGCCAGCTCGTGCTCGGCGGCGGCGGCGGCGACGACTTCGTCTGAAGACCATGACGAATCAAAAGCCGAGAAACGTGCCGCCGCCCGCCGAAGGGGCGCGCGTCAATCCGTACGCCCGCTTCATCCCGCGCGAGGAGCTCAATTCGTTTGCCGCCTGGGCGCTCGGCGACATCTCCGGCGTGGCCGGCGCCGCCAATTCGCCGAGCCGTCCGCGTGAGCCGGAGCCGGCTCCCGTCGATCCCGCCGAGCTGATCGCGCAGCAATTGCGCGCCGCCCGCCAGTCGGGCTACCAGGACGGCTATCGCGACGGCCTGGTCGCGCTCGAAGGATTCAAGCAAAGCTTCGCCGCGCAGACGACGACGCAGGTCGGCACGCTGGTCGCATCGATCGGCGCCGAGCTCGACGCCCTGCAGCAGGAAATGGCGAAGAGCCTCGCCGCGACCGCCACGCACCTGGCGCGCCGGATCGTGCGCAGCGAATTGACGACGCATCCGGAATGCGTCGCGCAGGTGGCGGAGCAGGCGATCGACGCCTTGCTGCAAAGCGCCAGGCACATCGTCGTGCGCGTCCATCCCGACGACCATGCGCTGGTGGCCGGTGGCGCCGTCGAAACGATTGCGGCACGCGGCGCGCGCCTTGTCTCCGACTCTTCAGTTTCCCGTGGCGGCTGCAAGGTCGAGTCCGACATCGGCGGCGTCGACGCGACCATCGACGAGCGCTGGCGCCGTGCCGCGGCCGCGCTCGGCTGCGACGAGGCCTGGGACGGCAGCGTCGCGGCAGCAGCCTCGCCAGAACGACGCTCATGAGCCTCGACTCTCCGATCGCCGCGACACAGCCATCGGCCGGCGACAAATGGCGGCGCTACCTCGCCGACCTGGAGAACTTTGCCGCCGATCCCGTTCCCTTCGAGACCTACGGCCGGCTGGTCCGCGTCACCGGACTCGTGCTCGAAGCCGCGGGCATCCGCGTGCCGGTGGGGTCGGTCTGCGAAGTGCGCATGGAAGGCCAGCCGCCCGTCGTCGCCGAAGTGGTCGGCTTCTCCGGCGATCGCGCCTATCTGATGCCGACCGGCGACGTTCACGGCCTGGCCAGCGGCGCGCTGGTCGCGCCGAGGCCGGCACCCGCCGTGCCGATGAAGCTCGGCGCGATGCGCCATCCGTGGCGGCGCACCGTCGACCGCACGCTGCACTTGCCGGTGGGCGATGGCCTGCTCGGCCGCGTCATCGATTCGCAAGGCCAGCCGATGGATCGCAAGGGTCCGCTCGCCAACGTGCACGACGAGCCGCTGACGCGCCGGCCCATCAACGCGATGGACCGCGACCCGGTACGAAAACCGCTCGACACCGGCATTCGCGCCATCAACGCCATGCTGACCGTCGGCCGCGGCCAGCGCATCGGCCTGTTCGCCGGCACCGGCGTCGGCAAGAGCGTGTTGCTCGGCATGATGGCGCGCTACACGGCGGCCGATGTGATCGTGGTGGGCCTGATCGGCGAGCGCGGCCGCGAGGTCAAGGAATTCATCGAAGACATCCTGGGCGAAGAAGGCATACGCAGGGCCGTCGTCGTCGCCGCGCCGGCCGATGCGCCGCCGCTCGTGCGCATGCAGGGCGCGAACTACGCGACCGTGATCGCCGAGCACTTCCGCGATCGCGGCAAGAACGTGCTGCTGCTGATGGACTCGCTGACCCGCTATGCGATGGCGCAGCGCGAGATCGCGCTGGCGATCGGCGAGCCGCCCGCGACCAAGGGCTACCCGCCGAGCTGCTTCGCCA
>JBDTNU010000324.1:0-4905 GCA_039933535.1 Caldimonas sp.
CGCCGATCCTGCGTCGCTATGTCGACGAGGTCGCGGCCGAGATGCCGGGCGTGCGGCTCTACTTCATGCAGTCGTCGGGCGGGCTTGCCGAGGCCGGCGGCTTTCAGGGCAAGGACGCGATCCTCTCGGGGCCGGCCGGCGGCATCGTCGGCATGGTGCGCACCGCCGAGCTGGGCCTGGGCGGCGTCGAAGGCATCAAGGTCATCGGCTTCGACATGGGCGGCACCTCGACCGACGTGAGCCACTACGCCGGCGAGTTCGAGCGCGCCTTCGAAACGCAGGTCGCGGGCGTTCGCGTGCGCGCGCCGATGATGGCGATCCACACCGTCGCGGCCGGCGGCGGATCGATCCTCGCCTTCGACGGCGCGCGCTTTCGGGTCGGGCCGCAGAGTGCAGGGGCGAACCCCGGGCCCGCGTCGTACCGGCGCGGCGGACCGCTCACCGTGACCGACGCGAACCTCGCGGTCGGCAAGATCCAGCCCGCGTTCTTTCCGAAGGTATTCGGTGCGCGCGGCGACGAGCCGCTCGACGGCGAAGTCGTGCAGGCGAGGTTCGCCGCGCTGGCCGCCGAGATCGAGCGCGCCACCGGCGTCGCGCGTTCGGCCGAGGAAGTTGCCGAGGGCTACATCGACATCGCGGTCGGCAGCATGGCCGGTGCGATCAAGAAGATCTCGGTCGCGCGCGGCTACGACGTCACGCGCTACACGCTGCAATGCTTCGGCGGCGCCGGTGGCCAGCACGCCTGTCGCGTCGCCGATGCGCTCGGCATGTCGCGCGTGTTCGTTCATCCACTCGCCGGCGTGCTCTCGGCCTACGGCATGGGCCTGGCCGACCAGACCGCGATGCGCCAGGCCGCGATCGAGTTGCCACTCGTCGATGCGGTGGATGCGATGACGGCGCGGCTGGGCGTGCTCGCGGCCGAGGGCATCGCCGAGCTGGAACGCCAGGGCGTTCAAGCCGGGCACGTCGCGCTGAGGCAGCGCGTCCACGTTCGCTACGAAGGCACCGATTCGGCGCTGGTTGTGCCCTTCGGCAATGCGGCCGAGGTGCAGACGTCGTTCGAAACCGCGTACCGGCAGCGCTTCGCCTTTCTCATGACCGGGCGGCGCTTGATCGTCGAAGCCGTGTCGGTCGAAGCCATTGGCGCGGGCGATGCGCCTTCGGAAGCGGAGCATGCGATCGCCGCGCAGGGTGCGGCGCCGGTCGCGGCTCGGGTCAGGCTGTTCAGTGAAGGGCGATGGCACGACGCAGCGCTGGTCGAGCGCGCCGTGGCGCGGCCGGGACACGAGATCGACGGCCCGGCAATCGTCGCCGAGCGCAACGCGACGACAGTCGTCGAGCCAGGCTGGCGCGCGCGCATCACCGCCCTCGATCACCTCGTGCTCGAGCGCGTCGTGGCGCGCGAAACGCGGCGCGCGATCGGCACGACCGTCGATCCGGTGCTGCTCGAGGTGTTCAACAACCTGTTCATGAACATCGCCGAGCAGATGGGCCTGCAGCTGCAGAACACGGCCTACTCCGTGAACATCAAGGAGCGGCTCGACTTCTCGTGCGCGTTGTTCGACGCCGAAGGCAACCTGATCGCCAACGCGCCGCACATGCCGGTGCACCTGGGCTCGATGAGCGAGTCGATCAAGACGGTGGTGGCGAGGAACGCGGGGCGGATGCGGCCGGGCGATGTGTTCGTGCTCAACGATCCGTATCACGGCGGCACGCATCTGCCCGACGTGACCGTGGTGACGCCGGTCTATCTCGAGAACGGCAGCGAATCGAAGCCCACGTTCTACGTCGGCTCGCGCGGTCATCACGCCGACATCGGCGGGACCACGCCCGGCTCGATGCCGCCGTTCTCGACCCGCATCGAGGAAGAAGGCGTGCAGATCGACAACGTCAAGCTGGTCGAGTCCGGACGCTTTCTGGAGGCCGAGATGCGCGCTTTGCTCGAAAGCGGCGAGCATCCGTCGCGCAACCCCGATCAGAATCTCGCCGACCTGAAAGCGCAGGTCGCGGCCAACGAGAAGGGCGTGCGCGAGCTGCGCGCGATGGTCGGCCAGTACGGTCTCGATGTCGTGCAAAGCTACATGCGCCACGTGCAGGACAACGCCGAAGAATCAGTGCGCCGCGTCATCACGAAGCTGAGGAACGGCAGCTTCAGCTTGCCGCTCGACAACGGCGCCGAGATCAAGGTGGCGATCCGGGTCGACGCCATCGGGCGCAGCGCCGAGATCGATTTCACGGGCACGTCGGCCCAGCTCACCAACAACTTCAATGCGCCGACTGCCGTCTGCATGGCGGCAGTTCTCTACGTCTTTCGGACCCTAGTCGACGACGAGATCCCGCTCAACGCCGGTTGCCTCGAGCCGCTGAAGGTGATCATTCCCGACGGCTCGATGCTGAATCCGCACCCACCGGCCTCGGTCGTCGCCGGCAACGTCGAGACCTCCACATGCATCACGAACGCGCTCTACGGCGCGCTCGGCGCGATGGCCTCGTCGCAGTGCACGATGAACAACTTCACCTTCGGTAACGCGCGCTACCAATATTACGAAACGGTCTCCGGCGGATCGGGTGCGGGTCCGGGATTTGCCGGGACCTCGGTCGTGCAGACCCACATGACCAATTCGCGCCTGACCGATCCGGAAGTGCTCGAGTTCCGCTTCCCCGTTCGCCTCGACAGCTACGAGATCCGCAAGGGCTCGGGCGGCGTCGGCGAGTTTGCCGGTGGCGACGGCGGCGTGCGTCGCGTTCGCTTTCTCGAGCCGATGACCGCCTCGATCCTTTCCAACGGGCGCCACCACGGCGCTTTCGGCATGGCCGGCGGCGCCGCGGGTGCGCCGGGCATCAACCGGGTCGAGCGCGCCGACGGCAGCCGCGTCGCGCTCGACCACATCGCCAGCATCGAAATGAACGAGGACGACGTGTTCGTGATCCAGACGCCGGGCGGAGGCGGCTACGGGCGCGCGCCTTAGCTGGATCCTGGCGTCGCTCGCGGCCGGCGCGCTCGTCGCGCCGGCCTGGGGCGAGCCGATGCTCGGATCGCTGGTCGGCCCGGGGTCCGAGCCGCCCGCGCCCTGGCACGTTGCCGGCCTGCCGGGGCAGACGAAGCCGTTCACGCGTTTTTCGGTCGTCGATCTCGGCGGCCGCCGCGCGCTCAGGATCGAGGCCGACGAGTCTTACGGCAACCTCGTCCATCCGCTCAAAGCCGTGCCGGCGCCGTTGCAGCTCGCCTGGCAATGGCGCATCGAGCGACCGCTGGAGCACGCCGACCTGCGCCAGAAATCGGGCGACGATACCGAGGTCAAGGTCTGCGTCTTCTTCGACGAGCCCATGGACAGCCTCTCCTTTGGCGAGCGCCAGTTGCTTCGCTTCGCGCGTGCCCGCTCGGCCGATCCCGTGCCGACGGCGACGGTCTGCTACGTCTGGGATTCGCGGCTGCCGAGCGGCACGGCGATCGACAGCCCTTTCACGCGGCGGCTTCGCTACATCGTGCTGCAGAGCGGAACGTCGCGGCTGAACCAGTGGGTCGACGAGCGGCGCGATGTCGCAGCCGACTACAGCCGCGTCTTCGGCAGCGAGAGCGCGAGCGTGCCGCCGATCATCGGCGTGGCGGTCGGCGCCGACGCCGACAACACGAAGAGTCACAGCGTCGCCTACGTGAGCGACCTCGTCCTCGGGCCTTGACCCTCGCGCCGCTACTCCAGGGGGCGGAAATCGATCGTGAACGAAGACGGCACGCGGCCATCGGTGTCGCGCGGCAGGACCTCGGTCTTGTCGATCGCGCGCAGCACGGTCTCGTCCCAGAGCGGCGAGCCGCTGCTCTTGAGCAGTTTCCTGCCAATGATGGTTCCGTCGGGCGCGAGACGCACTTCCACCGTCGCGATCGGGTTGCCTGCCACGTTGCCGGTGAGCACGATGTTGGGCTTGATGCGCGCCTTGATGCGGCCGGCATAGCTCGCCGAGGGACCCGAAGTGCGCGCAGCATTGCCGGTAGCAGCCGGGTCGTCGCTCGCGCCGGCCTGGCTCATCATGCGGCGCAGGTTGGCTTCGCGAATCGCGGCCTGCTTCGCTTCGTCCTGACGTGCTTTCTCGACGAGCTTCTTCTTTTCCGCCTGCTCGTCGGCGAGGCGCTGGCGCTCGCGATCTCGCTCCCGTTCGGCTTCGGCCCGACGCGCTTCCTCGCGTTTGGCGGCCTCGGCCTTCTTCGCCGCCTGGGCGCGCTCGATCGCGATCTGCGCGTCTTCGCGCGGCGGCGTGACCGGCTCGGGCCGGGGCACCGGCGGCGCCGGCCTGGGTTCGACCACGGGCGGCCTCGGTTCCGGCGGCGACACACGTGGTGCAGCGAACTGCGGCACCGACGACCACAACTCGGCGACCACGCCTTCCGGCTCGCTCGTCTTCCAGTTGACGCTCCACGCGAGCGCCAGGATCAGCAACGCATGCGCGACCAGGGCGAGCATCAGCCCCGGGGCCATGCCTGGCGGGCGCTGCGGCGCGAAAGCGTCGCGGGCGGAGAGCGTCGCTGCGCTCATGACCCGCTGGCCTGCTTCACCGACAGGCCGACGCGCTGCACGCCCGCGCGCTGCAAAACGTCCATGGCCTTGACCACGGTCTCGTACTTGACATTGCGGTCGGCGGAAATCACGACTGGCGTGTTGGCGTTGCCGGCCTGCACCTCGGTCACGCGCGCGGCAAGGTCGGCGAGCCTCAAGGAGGCCGAGTCCTTGCCGTCGACGCGCATGCGCAACTGCTCGTCGGCGCCGACGACGATCTCGACGAAGTGCTCGGGCCGCTGCTTGCTCTTGCCCACGCTCGGCAAGTCGACCATGCCGGTCGTGATGAGCGGCGCCGTCACCATGAAGATGATCAGCAGCACGAGCATGACGTCGATGAACGGGACCATGTTGA
>JBDTNU010000325.1:0-4900 GCA_039933535.1 Caldimonas sp.
TCACGAATTCCTGCGGCTCGACCAGCAGCAGGCGCTGGTCGTTCGGGATGTTGATCGCCTTTGCGGTCTCGACCACCCGCGTGACATCGACCGGCGTCACTTCCTTGTCGCGCACGATCACCATGCCCGTGCTGTTCTGGCCGCGGATGTGGCTGCCGGTGATGCCGGTGTAGACGCGCGTGATCTTGCAGTCGGCCATCATCTCGGCCTCTTTCAGGGCCTGCTGGATCGACTGCACCGTCGCGTCGATGTTGACGACGACGCCGCGCTTCAGGCCATGCGCCGGCGCGCTGCCCAGGCCGGCCAGGCGCAGCTCGCCGTCGGGCATCACCTCGGCCACGACCGCCATCACTTTCGCGGTGCCGATGTCGAGACCGACGACGATGTCTTTCATTTCCTTGGCCATGTGGTCCGTGGCTCCTTATTTCTTGTGCGGCGGCTTGTCGGCGCTGATCAGCGTCGTCGAGACGCCTTTCAGGCGGACCGCGTAGCCGTCGGTATGGCGGAGGTCGGCATATTCGAGCGGCCGTCGATAGCGCGAAGTGACCTGGCGCACGGTCGAGACGAAGCGCGCGGTCCGTGCCATCACTTCGTCGTCGCTGCCGCGGCCGATCTCGACCACCGCACCGTTGTCGAGCGTCGCCTGCCACGAGCCGCGGCTCGAGAGCTGCAGCGCGTCGACGCGCGCCTCGAGCGGGGCGAAGGTCGGCGCGAGCTTGTCTAGCAGCGCCAGTACGTGCGCCGAGCTGCCTTCGGGGCCTTCGAGCGTCGGCAGCGTGTCGTCTTCGACGTCGCCGACGTTGGCCTCGAACACCTCGCCGAAGCTGTTCACGAGCTTCTCGCTGCCCGGCTCGCCACCGCCCCAGAGCGCGACCGGGCGATGCTCTTCGAGCCTGACCCGGAGCCGATTCGGCCAGACCCGCTGCACGACGGCGCGCCGCACCCAGGGCACCGATTCGAAAGCCCGCCGCACGGCCGCGAGATCGATCGTCACGAAATTGCCGGCCAGGCGCGGTGCGGCATTGGCGCGGATCGTCGAGACGCTGTTGCGGGCGACGTCGCCGTCGACGCTGATGCTCCGGATCGCGAAGAAGGGCTGCCGCGCGAGCCAGAGCACGGCGGCGGCGGCGACCAGCAATGCGCCGACGATCGCCAGCGCGCCGGACGCGACGTTCATCAGGCGCACGTCGGATGGCGGCGGGGCCGGCTGCGGGGACACGGTGGCGGCGCGATTCATCTCAGGCTTTCGCGCCGGGCGCGAGCCAGGCCGGATCGGCATCGAGCGTGGCCGCAGCGACGAGCTCGAGGCACAGCTGCTCGTAGCTGATGCCCGCGGCGCGCGCCGAGATCGGCACCAGCGAATGCGTGGTCATGCCCGGCGAGGTGTTCATCTCGAGCAGGAAGGGCTTGCGATCGGCGCGACGCAACATCAGGTCGGCGCGGCCCCAGCCGCGGCAGCCCAGCGTGCGGTACGCGGCGAGCACCACGCGCTGGACCTCGGCTTCCTCGTCGGCGGAAAGACCGCACGGGCACTCGTATCGGACCACGTCGGTGAAGTACTTGTTGTGATAGTCGTACTCGCCTTCCGGCGCGACGATGCGCACGACCGGCAGCGCCCGCGCCGCCAGGCCTTCGCCCAGCACCGGGCAGGTCAGCTCGTCGCCGTCGATGAACTCCTCGCACAGCACGTCGGCGTCGTAGCGCGCAGCCAGCTCGACGGCCGCTTGCATCTCCGAGTAGCCCCCGACCTTGGTGATACCGATGGACGAGCCTTCGCGCGGCGGCTTGACGACCAGCGGCAGGCCCAGCACGTCGGGCACGGCGCGCAATTGCTCGAGCGACTGCTGATCGGCCGCGAGGCGAACGAAGCGCGGCGTCGGCAGGTCCTCGGCGATCCAGACCCGCTTGGTCATCACCTTGTCCATGGCGATCGCCGATGCGAGCACGCCGGAGCCGGTGTAGGGAATGCCGAGCAGCTCGAGGGCGCCCTGGACAGTGCCGTCTTCGCCGTGGCGGCCGTGCAGCGCGACGAAGCAGCGCGCGAAGCCTTCGTGCTTGAGCTCGCCGAGCTCGCGCTCCGCGGGATCGAAGGGATGCGCATCGACGCCCAGGGCGCGCAGCGCCAGCAGCACGCCGGTGCCCGACATGATCGAGATCTGGCGTTCGGCCGACGAGCCGCCCATCAGCACGGCGACGCGGCCGAGCGAAGCGACGTCCACGCCGCTCATGACGCCTTCTCCAGCAGCTCGACGACCTGCGCCGGCACGCCGCCGATCGGCCCGGCACCCATGACGATCACGACATCGCCCGCCTTCGCCTGGCCGACGATGGTCTCGGCCATCTCGCCGAGCTCGTCGACGAACACCGGATCGACCTTGCCGGCGACGCGCAGGGCTCGCACCAGCGCGCGTCCGTCGGCCGCGACGATCGGTGCCTCGCCCGCGGCGTAGACCTCGGCGAGCAGCACCAGGTCGGCGCTGCCGATCACCTTGACGAAGTCCTCGAAGCAGTCGCGCGTTCGCGTGTAGCGGTGCGGCTGGAACGCGAGCACGATGCGCCGGCCGGCGAAGGCGCCGCGCGCTGCTTCCAGCGTCGCCGCCATCTCCACCGGGTGATGACCGTAGTCGTCGATCAGGGTGAAGGTGCCGGCGCCGTCACGCGCCGCATGATCGCCGTAGCGCTGGAAACGCCGGTCCACGCCGTCGAACTCGGCCAGGCCCTTGACCACCGGCGCGTCGGGCAACTCGAGCTCGGTGGCGACGGCGATCGCGGCCAGCGCGTTGAGCACGTTGTGCACGCCGGGCAGGTTGAGCTTGACCGCGAGGTCGGGCATGCGCACGCCGTTCCTGCGCTGGACCGAGAAGCGCATCGTCCCGGCATCGGCCACCACGTCGACGGCGCGGATCATCGCTTCGGCGCCCAGCCCGTAGGTGACGAGCGGGCGCGAGATCATCGGCATGATCGACTTCACGCCCGGGTCGTCGGCGCACAGGATCGCCGCGCCGTAGAACGGCATCTTGTGGATGAACTCGACGAAGGCCTGCTTCAGCCTGGCGAAGTCGTGGCCGTAGGTGTCCATGTGGTCGGCGTCGATGTTCGTGACGACGGCCATCACAGGCAGCAGGTTCAGGAACGAGGCGTCCGATTCGTCGGCCTCGACCACGATGTAGTCGCCGGCGCCGAGACGCGCGTGCGCGCCGGCAGCGTTCAGCCGTCCGCCGATCACGAAGGTCGGGTCGAGCCCGGCTTCGGCGAGCACGCTGGTCACGAGCGAGGTGGTCGTGGTCTTGCCGTGCGTGCCGGCGATCGCGATGCCCTGCTTCAGACGCATCAGCTCGGCCAGCATCACGGCGCGCGGCACGACCGGAACGCGCGCCGCACGTGCCGCCATCACCTCGGCGTTGTCGCCTTTGACGGCGCTCGACGTCACCACCGCCTCGGCGCCGGCGATGTGCGCCGCGTCGTGGCCGATCGACACCCGGATGCCGCGCTTCCTGAGCGCGCGGGTCGTCGCGCTTTCGCTCTGGTCGGAGCCGGTGATCCGATAGCCGAGGTTGTGCAGGACTTCGGCGATGCCGCTCATGCCGGCACCACCGATGCCGACGAAGTGGATCTGCTTGACGGCGTGCTTCATGCGGCCACCATCGCCTCGATTTCGTCGGCGACACGCGCCGCTGCGTGCGGCCGCGCAAGAGCGCGCGCCTTGGTCGCCATCGTCTGCAGCGCGTCGCGGGTCAGCCCCGCGATCAGGTCGGCGAGCTTCCTCGGCGAGAGCTCGGCCTGCGGCAGATGGATCGCCGCGCCCTGCCCCGCCATCCACGCCGCGTTGTCGCGCTGATGCGCCGTCGTGCTGACGACCAGCGGCACGAGCACCGCCGCGACGCCAGCCGCGCACAGCTCGCTGACGGTGATTGCGCCAGCGCGGCAGACGATGAGGTCGCACTGACCGAGTTGCTCGGCCATGTCGTCGATGAAGGGCAGGACTTCGGCCTCGGCGCCGGTGGCGGCATAGGCGCGCTGCACGCCCTCACGGCCCGCTTCGCCGGTCTGATGCGTCACCCTCGGGCGATCGGCGCCGGTCAACAGCGCAATCGCCTGAGGCACGCATTCGTTCAGCACACGCGCCCCCAGGCTGCCACCCACGACAAGCAGGCGCAGCGCGCCGGAGCGGCCGGCGAAGCGCTCGGCCGGCGCCGCCATCGATTCGATTTCAGCGCGCACGGGGTTGCCCGTGACGACCGCCTTGTCTCCCAATGCCTCGGCCGACGCGCCGGCAAAGCCGAACGCGATCTTGCGAGCGGCGTGGCGGAGCGCCTTGTTGCTGAGCAGCAGCGATGCATCGGCGTTCACGAGCAACAGCGGGCGACCCTGAAGCCACGCCATCCATCCGCCCGGAAAGCAGACGTAGCCGCCCATGCCGAGCACCGCGTCGGCACGGCGCCGCATCAGCAGCCGCGAGCAGGTCACGAACGCGATCAGGAGACGCATCGCACCGAGCACGTTGCCGAACAGGCCCTTGCCGCGCAGGCCGGCGAACGAAATGCGGTCGAGCACGATGCCCGTCGGCGGCACGAGCTTGTTCTCGAGGCCCGTCGTAGTACCCAGCCAGCTCACGCTCCAGCCCCGCCGCTGCATCTCGCCGGCGACGGCGAGGCCGGGGATGACGTGGCCGCCAGTCCCCGCGGCCATGACCACGAGATGCTTCACGCGCGGCCTCCGCGCATGAGCTGTCTGTTTTCGATATCGATACGCAGCACGATGGCCAGCGCAATCATGTTCATGACGATCGCCGAGCCGCCGTAGCTCATCAGCGGCAAGGTCAGTCCCTTGGTCGGCAGCACGCCCAGGTTGACGCCCATGTTGATGAAGGCCTGGCCGCCCATCCAGATGCCGATGCCCT
>JBDTNU010000326.1:0-4895 GCA_039933535.1 Caldimonas sp.
CGCTTCTCGGGCAACTGGGTCGGCTTCACCGCGCTCTCGGAAGTGGTGGAAAGCGGCTCGACCGTGAACCTCGACGAGACGAATTCGCGCGTCGCCGCGTGGCACGGCGCGGCCGAGGTCGAAGCCGCGACCGGCTTCGTGCGCCCCGCCGACGGCTTGCACTACCGGTGGCCGGACCTGCCCTCGCTGAAGATCGAGGAACGCCTGCACGCCAAGCTCGACGCGGTGCGCGCCTTCGCGAAGGTCAATGTCATCGATCGGCAGGTGGTCGAGTCGAGACACGCAAGGGTCGGCATCGTCACCTGCGGCAAGGCGCATCTCGATCTGCTCGAAGTGTTCCGCCGCCTCGACATTTCGCTCGAGGCATTGGCAGACGCTGGCGTGCGGCTCTACAAGGTCGGCTTGTCGTATCCGCTGGAGCCGACGCGCATCGAGGCCTTCGGGCAGGGCCTGAGCGAGATCCTGGTCGTCGAGGAAAAGGGCGCGGTCGTCGAGACGCAGATGCGCGACCAGTTCTACAACGCCGCGGTGCGGCCGGCGATCGTCGGCAAGCGCGACGCCACGGGCCGGCCGCTGATCTCGGAGCTTGGCGAATTGCGTCCGTCGCGATTGATCGAGGTCGTCGCCGACTGGCTCGCGGCGCGCTTTCCGCAGCTGGACCGTCGCCACCTCGTCGTCGATTTCACGTTGCCGCAACTGCTTTCCAACGCCGGCGATACGGTCAAGCGGCTGCCCTATTTCTGCGCCGGCTGCCCGCACAGCACGTCGACGAAAGTGCCGGAAGGCTCGCGCGCGCAGGCCGGCATCGGCTGCCACTTCATGGCCACCTGGATGGACCGCGACACCGCCGGGCTGATCCAGATGGGCGGCGAAGGCGTCGACTGGGTTTCCCATTCGCAGTTCACGAAGGTGCCGCACGTCTTCCAGAACCTGGGCGATGGCACCTACTACCACTCGGGCTATCTGGCGATCCGCCAGGCGATCGCTGCACGCACCAACATCACCTACAAGATCCTGTTCAACGACGCCGTGGCGATGACCGGCGGCCAGCCGGTCGACGGCATCATCTCCGTCGACGGCATCGCCCGCCAGGTCGAGGCCGAGGGCGCGACGAGGGTCGTCGTGCTGTCCGACGACATCTCGAAGTACGACCACGTCCACGACCGCTTTCCCGCCGGCACCGAGTTCCACGAGCGCGGCGAGCTCGACGCGGTGCAGCGGCGCCTGCGCGAGATGAAGGGCGTGACCATCCTGATCTACGAGCAGACCTGCGCCGCAGAGAAGCGCAGGCGGCGCAAGAAAGGCGAGCTGGTCGATCCGGCGCGCCGCCTGTTCATCAACGAACGGGTGTGCGAAGGCTGTGGCGATTGCTCGGTGCAGTCGAACTGCGTGGCGGTCGTGCCGCTCGAGACCGAGCTCGGTCGCAAACGCAAGATCGACCAGTCAAGCTGCAACAAGGACTATTCGTGCGCTCAGGGCTTTTGCCCGAGCTTCGTCGGCGTCGTCGGCGGCACCCTGAGAAAAAGGCCCGGCGCGCTGGCCGGCCCGGGCGCCGCGCGCTTTGCCGCGCTGATCGAGAAACTGCCGCTGCCGGGAGCGCATGCCTGGACCGGGCCTTACGACCTGCTCGTCACCGGCGTCGGCGGCACGGGCGTCGTGACGGTCGGCGCGGTGATCGCGATGGCCGCGCATCTCGAAGGCCATTCGGCGAGCGTGCTCGACTTCATGGGCTTCGCGCAGAAGGGCGGCTCGGTGCTCTCGTTCGTGCGCCTCGCCGCCGACAAGGCGGCGCTCAACCAGGTGCGCATCGACGCCCAGCAGGCCGACGCCGTGCTCGCCTGCGACATCGTCGTCGCCGCGTCGGCGGAGGCATTGCAGACCGTGCGCCACGGCCGCACGCGCGTCATCGCGAACACGCACGAGATCCCGGTCGCCGAGTCGCTCTCCAATCCGGACGCGAGCCTGAAGGTCGATGCCTTGCTCGAGAAGATCGAATTCGCCGCGGGCGAAGAGCGCGTCGAGACCATGGATGCTCAAATGCTTGCCGAGGAATTTCTCGGCGACTCGATCGTCTCGAACATCCTGGCGATGGGCTATGCGTGGCAGCGCGGCCTGGTGCCCGTCGGCCTGGCGGCGATGCAGCGCGCGATCGAGCTGAATGGCGTCGCGGTCGAGAACAACAAGGCGGCGTTCTCGCTCGGCCGGCTGGCCGCCGCTGATCCGGTCGCGTGTCGCGAATTGCTGCACGAGCCCGATCCTGCGACCCGGCACGCCGAGACGCTCGACGAGCTGGTCGCTCGTTCGGCGCGCTTCCTCGCCTCGTATCAGAACGAGCGCTACGTCGAGCGTTATCGCAGGCTCGTCGCCGCCGTCCGTGCCCGCGAGGAAGCGGTGTGCGGTGTGCAGGGCGGCCTGCCGCTGTCGCGTGCCGTCGCCGAGCAGATGCGCAAGCTCATGGCCTACAAGGACGAGTACGAAGTCGCCCGTCTCTACACCGACGGCGAGTTCGCGAAGCGCCTGGCCGAGCAGTTCGAAGGTCGACCGACGCTCGAGTTCTACATGGCGCCGCCCGCGCTCGTGAAGCCGAAGGGCGGGGGGCGCGCGGCAGCGCCGAAGAAGCGCCGCTTCGGTCCCTGGCTGCTGCCGATGCTGAAGCTGCTGGCGCGCGGCAAGGCGTTGCGTGGCACGCCTTTCGATCCGTTCGGCCGCACCGAGGAGCGCAGGCTCGAACGGCACCTGATCGACGAATACGAAGCACGCGTTGCCGAGCTGCTCGCCGGTCTGGCACCGGAGAAGACGGCCGTCGCGGTAGCGATCGCCAACGTGCCGATGTCGATCCGCGGCTACGGCCACGTCAAGCTGGCGAGCCTGGCGATCGCCCGGGCGCGCGAGAAGGAGCTGCTCAACCGCTTCGATCCGGCCCGCTATCCGCGGCCGAGCGGCGCGGCCGTGGCCGGACAGTTCCGGGGCATCCCGGTCACCTCGGCCTGAAGCTCGGGCGCGGCCCTCGCTGCTACACTTTTGCCATGGTTTCGTCGATCGCGTTCGCAGCAAGGTCCGAGGACCAGGGAGCCTGGCCCTGGCGTCGCTGCACCACGACTGGCCGTCGCTGAGGCGCCGGCCCCGGCGCTGTTCCAAGCGAGCGCCGGTTGAACGTGGCGGGGTCATTCACCCGCTGAACCGAAGTCCGATCTCTGCCGCGTTTCATTGCGCGCGGGCGGATCAACAGCGAGGCCGGTGCTCCGTGCCGGCTCGAGGACCATGACTGAAATCGAATTCAAGAGCCTTGCGCTGCAGGGCTTCGACCGCATCCCGCTGATCGCCGAAGCCTTCGCCGATCTCGAGACGCCGCTGTCGCTCTACCTGAAGCTCGCTCGCGAAGGCGACGGCCATGGGGCTTCGAGCTTTCTTCTGGAGTCGGTGGTCGGTGGCGAGCGCTTCGGACGCTATTCCTTCATCGGCCTGCCGGCGCGCACGATGTTGCGCGCCAGCGCCTTTCGTACCGAGGTCGTGACCGACGGCGTCGTCGTCGAAACACATGACGGCAACCCGCTCGACTTCATCGCCGAATGGCAGAAGCGCTTCAAGGTCGCGCTGCGGCCCGGCCTGCCGCGCTTTTGCGGCGGCCTGGCCGGCTACTTCGGCTACGACACCGTGCGCTACATCGAGCCGCGCCTGGCAAAGACGTGGAAGCCGGGCGGCATCGACATGCCGGACATCCTTCTCCTGCAATGCGAGGAGCTGGCCGTCATCGACAACCTGTCGGGCCGGCTGTACCTGATCGTCTATGCCAACCCGACCGAGCCGGAAGCGTGGTCTCGCGCCAAGCGGCGACTGGCGGCGCTGACCGACAAGCTCGCCACCAGCGTCACCGCGCCGGTCGTGCGGCGCGGTGCGGCGCACGGCGTGGCGCGCGAGTTCGGCAAGGACGCCTACCTGGCCGCAGTGCTTCGTGCCAAGGAATACATCGCGGCCGGCGACATGATGCAGGTGCAGATCGGGCAGCGCCTGAAGAAGCGCTATACCGAATCGCCGCTGAGCCTCTATCGCGCGCTGCGCTCGCTCAACCCCTCGCCGTACATGTTCTTCTACGACTTCGGCGAGTTCCAGGTCGTTGGCGCCTCGCCCGAGATCCTGGTGCGCCAGGAGCACACGCCCGAGGGCGACAAGGTGACGATCCGGCCGTTGGCCGGCACCCGCGCGCGCGGCGCGACGCCCGCACAGGACAAGGCGCTCGAGGCCGAGCTGGTGAGCGACCCGAAGGAGCGAGCCGAGCACCTGATGCTGATCGACCTGGCGCGAAACGACATCGGCCGGATCGCCAGGACCGGCAGCGTCAAGGTGACGGAAGCGTTCGCGGTCGAGCGCTATTCGCACGTCATGCACATCGTCAGCAACGTCGAGGGCCTGCTCAAGGACGGCATGAGCAATCTCGACGTGCTGAAGGCGACCTTTCCGGCCGGCACGCTGACCGGCGCACCCAAGATCCGGGCCATGGAGATCATCGACGAGCTCGAGCCCGTCAAGCGCGGTCTCTACGGCGGCGCTTGCGGCTACCTCAGCTTTGCCGGCGACATGGACGTCGCGATCGCGATCCGCACCGGTATCGTCAAGGACCAGACGCTGTACGTGCAGGCGGCGGCGGGCGTGGTCGCCGACTCGGTGCCCGAGCTGGAATGGCAGGAGACCGAGGCCAAGGCGCGCGCCCTGATCCGGGCTGCCGAGCTCGTCGAGGAGGGGTTCTGAGATGCTGCTGATGATCGACAACTACGACTCCTTCACTTACAACCTGGTGCAGTACTTCGGCGAGCTGGGCGAGGACGTCCGCGTGTTCCGCAACGACGAGATCACGCTCGAAGGCGTCGCCGGCCTCGCGCCCGATCGGCTCGTGCTTT
>JBDTNU010000327.1:0-4891 GCA_039933535.1 Caldimonas sp.
CCCTTCACCTCCTGGCAGCGGGCCGTCGTCCACCGCCCGGGCTTCCTTTGGAACGGCCGGGTGGTCATGTTCCCGGGTGTGGCCGCGAACGTGCACGACAGTTACATCGCTGGCGTCGGCACGCTGCACGCGGCGATGCTGGGCTTGTTCACCGTGGCCGAGGTACAGGGTGGCGGCGAGATTGCCCGCGGCGAACTGATGCGTTACTTCGCCGAGATGGTGTGGTACCCCACCGCGCTGTTGCCCAGCCAAGGCGTGAGCTGGAGGGCGGTGGACGATCATTCTGCGAACGCCTTTCTGGTGGACGGCCCGATCAGCCTCACCCTGCTGTTCAGCTTCGATGACGCCGCGCTGATCACGACAGTGCACGCCGACGCGCGTGGCTCCGGCGTGGGCAAGGACATGGTCATGCTGCCCTGGGACTGCACCATGTCGAACTACCAGCTGCGTCACGGAATGACGGTGCCGACACGCGGCGGGGTCGGCAAAGGAGGCAAGCCGTATTTCGTCGGCGATCTGACGTCGCTGGTCTACGAGTTCTCGCCGTGACCCTGTGCAAGCCAGGCTGCGTACAACCCGGCCATGGCGCCAACCAGCCGGCCGATCAGGATCAACGGCACTGCGAACTGAGCCAGCCGCGCGGGCACGCCTATAGCTTGACTTGCTCAGCGTCCGCGATTGCATTTGACGCCTGCAAATGGTTGACTGTTGAGGCTGCAAATTCGTAGCCGGTATGACGGAAATCGCGGATCCCCACGATGCCCCTAGCATCGAACGCGACGATCACCACATAGGCGCTCCGCCCGGCCTCCTTCAGGAGGAGCGCCGGCCGTCCGTCGATTTGCACGGGCCGCGCGGAGACGTCTTGACGCGCGTAGTTGCCGAAGTAGCGACCCGTCGCTGCCTCTTTGCCCTCGAGCGTTGCGGCGCTGACCACCTCGACGCGGACATGCTCCGTCAGCAGGTCGCGCAACTCGTCGAAGCGGCGCGAGTTGAAGAGCTCCGCATAGGCGAGCACGCGAATGCGCTCCTCCTCGCTGACACTGACTTCTTGCTGCGGTGCCGGCCGGTCCAGAACTGCGCGGAGACGTCGGCGCCCCCGTAAGAGCGAGCTCTTAGTTGCTGCCACCGTACTTCGCAAAACGCACAAAGACTTGATGTGCCCTTGCCAGCCAGCTCTCGTTAGGCCGCCTTTCAACATGGGCGGCCAATTGACTCCTTTCAAGCGGCGAAAGTGACGGCGCGACCGACAGCAATCGGTCGACAGCGCCAGCTCACCGCTCGAGGAAGCGGACGTCCGATGAAGGTTACGGCTCCGGACGTCGGCTCCCGAAGTGGACCAGCCACTTTCAAGTGAAGCGGCCACCGACAGCTCTGATCAAGAGTGGACGCTCTACGATCGAAGCCGACTGGCTGCACACAGCATATCTGTCACCGAGCTCTAAGGCCTCAGTGCAATGGCGTCCGATCCCAGATGAGCAGCTGACCTTAGAGAGGTACCGACCGTCAGCCGCTTCGGCGTGCCGGTGCGGCGATGGCGCACGTCGGGAATTCGCACAACTACAACGGCGGCCGGCCATCGAAGCCTCCCGGCCGCACAGGATCTTCGCCAGCCTGGAAGACGTCGCCGCGTTCGCGGTGGTGCAAGCACGCCAAGGCGCGAGCGGTCGTCGTGCCGTGATGTTTCACGTCGTCAGCGGTAGGCCACGATCAGCGTCGAGGTCACCAGGCACATCGCGGCATTGACCATGTTCACGGCGATGGCCCGGTTCAAGCGTCTTCCCTGATGCTCGTACAGCCAGGCAGCCATCAACGCGTTTGCCGCCATCCAGCAGAGCCAGGTCACGATCGAGTGCTGGCTCGAATCGCCGCTGCGGTGGATGGCCCACAGCGTGGGCAGGTAGGTCAGCACGCGAGTCGAATTGAAGGCGGCGAAGCCCCATTCGAGTGCCGTCAAGTAGGCTTTCCGCCCGCCCGTGACACCCGCAGCATCGGCGATCGCCGGCGCCACCATGTCCACTTTCGGTATCGCCGCGAACGCCGGCCGGCTTGGTGCCCTCCACTTCGCGAACGCTGTTGCACGCGGGTGCCACCCGAGGGTCAGCGAAGCGTCGCTGCACAGCGTGACGGACCACGAAGGATGTTGGCGGCGGCGAGTGGGCTGTGCTGGGCTGGTGGTCATTGCGGTTCCTCAATGCGGACGGCGCAGCGTAGGAAAGAGTGCGTTTCGCGAGCGTTTCGCGACCCGGTTGACCCGCGCCGTTGCTAGCATCCGGCGATGACTCCGCCCTCTGGCGAGCTGCGGCTGTTCGGCGTTCCGACGCTGATCGACGGGGCCGGCCTCGTCACCGTCTTCACCCCCGAGCGGCGATTCCAGCTGCTCGCCTACCTGGCGTGCCACGGCGCCTGGGTGCCTCGCGACGAGTTGGCGACGCTGTTCTGGCCTGATCGCTCACAGGCCGTCGCACGAAGCAACCTGCGCAAGGTGCTCTTCTCGATCGCGCGCATGGCTCTGGCCGTCGGCTTCGAGCAGCAAGGCGACCGGGTGCGCTGGAGCATTCCGTCGGACCTGGCGCGGTTTCGCCTTGCCTGCCATGACGCCCGGCATGACGAAGCGATGGCCTTGTCGGCGCGGCCGCTCCTGGAGGGCATGGACGCGGGCCTGTCCGAAGTCGGCCGCGAGTGGATCGACGCCGTCCGCCACGAGGCCGACGAGCAGTGGCGGGCGGCGGCCCGAGCGCGCCTCGCGTCGATCGACGACCCGCTCGCCATCGAGCTGCTGGCCAGGAAGATCCTGGCACGCGCCGACGACGAGCCCGCAGCGCTCGCCGCACTCGCAGCCGTCGATCGCGAGCGCGACACGACTTCGCCCCTGGCGCTGATCGGCCGCACGCTCGAGCTCGAGTCGATCCGGCGCGGTCTCCTGGTCGACGGCGTGCGAGTGCTGACGGTGATGGGCCTCGGCGGTGCCGGCAAGTCGACCCTCGCCCGTGCCGCCCTGTCGCGCCTGGCCGGTCACTACGAGGGGCGGGCCTGGTGGGTCGGGCTGGAAGACCTGCAGCGTGCCGGCGAGGTACCCGGGCGCATGCTCGACGCAATCGCGGCCGAGCGGAGCGGCGGCGCCACCGGGGCGTGGCAGGCGCTCGCTCATCAACTGTCGGGTGCGCCGGCGCTGATGGTGCTCGACAACGCGGAGCACCTGTCCTTCGCCGAGCCGTTGGCGGCGCTGCTCGACGCCTGCCCGAGGCTGCAATTGCTGGTCGCATCGCGCACGCGGATCGGGCTGGCCGGTGAACAGGCCCTGGCGCTCGCCGGACTGCCGCTGCCCGACCCCGACGAGCGCGATGCCGAAACGCTTGCCCGCTTCGACGCCGTCCGTCTTTTCGCGGCCCGCGCCGCCGCTGCTGCACCGTCGTTCGACCTGCAGCGCGAGGCGGCCGACGTGGTCCGGCTCGTGCACATGCTCGACGGTCTGCCGCTCGGCATCGAGCTCGCGGCGTCCTGGGTTCGGCTGGTGCGCGTGGCCGACATCGTTGTCGGCATCACTGCCTCGATCGACACCCTTGGCCGTGGCCACGTCGATAGTCGCCACGCGAGCATCCGCGCCTGCTTCGACTACTCGAGGCGTCTCCTGTCGCAGGCGGAAGCCGGTGCGCTTTCGCGGCTGGCGCAGCTGCCGGCGGCCTTCGACCCGGAGATCGCACAGCAGGCCGCCGACTGCAGCCTGGTCGCCATCGCCGAACTGGTCGACAAGGGCCTGGTCCGGGTCGAAGGCGACGGCTGGTTCAGCCTGCATCCGCTGCTGCGGCAGTGGGCTGCGGAACGCCCCGGTTCAGACGATGACGGCGAGGCGACGCGTCGCTTCGTTGCGCTCGCCGAAGGCCGGCTGCAGCAGCGCTGGCAAGCCGGCCAGCACGCCGCCGACCCGGCGACGCGCCGCGCCGAGGCGTTCCTGGCCGCCAACCTGCTGGCGGCGTGGCGGGCCGCCATCGTGCACCGGCTGCCCAGCTACATCGAGAGCGCGGCTGGCGCGATCGGGGCGCATTTCGAAGATCACTCACCGCTCGAAGGCGTGGCGTGGATGCGCGACGCTGTCGCCGTCTTTGCCGCGCGCGAGCCCGACGTCAAGGCCGCGGCCGCGGCCGGCCTGATCGCGGGCCGGCTGCTGGCGATGAGCGGCGATTTTCACGCCGCGATCACCCAGGGTCGGGCTGCGTTGCGCCAGTCGCTGCGTTCGCGCGACCGGGTGCTCGCCTGTGACTGCCTGAACCTGCTCGGCGCGCTCGCGTCCACCATGCAGGACTACGAGCTGGCCAGCCGCAGGCTCGGGCAGTCGGCGCGATTGGCACGCCGGCTCGCTGACTCGCAGCGGCTGATACGCGCCAGCAGCAACCTCTCGATCGTCGAGAGTGGCCGCGGCCGTTACGAGGCAGCACTCGGTCTGGCCCGCGAGAGCCTGGCGGCGGCGCGCGAGCTCGACGAGGCAGCGCAAATCGCCCGCGATCTGTGCCAGATCGGCAACGTGCTGCTCTTCATGGGCCAACCGCGAGAAGCGGTCGTGCCTCTGGAAGAGGCACTACGCATCTGCGAGCGGCGTGGCGTCCAGGCGATCAAGGCCAACGCGTTGTGCAACCTCGGGCGCGCCTGCCTGGAACTTCGTGATCTCGTCCGGGCCCGCCCTTTTCTGGAGCGGGCGATTCAGGAGGCTCGCGTACTGCATCGCGTGAAGATCGAGCTATTGGCTGCTGGCGCGCTGACGGCGCTGGAAGCGCTGGAGGGCGACGCCGACGCCGCCCGCCGGTCCCTGGCGACGGTCCTGGCTCTGGCGCGGAACCAGGATGTCACGGAGGCGGCCTTCGTCAGCATCGTCGCCGCCGGCGATGTCGAATGG
>JBDTNU010000328.1:0-4886 GCA_039933535.1 Caldimonas sp.
TCGAGAGCACTTCGTAGAACTCGATGGCGCGCGCCTCGCGGTCGATCTCGCCGAGTGCCAGGCCCATCGCGACGCGCATGAAGAAGGCTTGCGGCAATTCGATCCGCGCTTCGTCGATGTGCAGGAAATAGCGGTCGTAGAGCGTCTGCAGGCCGAGGTAGTCGAACTGGAGGTCGCGGTCGGCCTTCAACGCCGCGCCGAGCCTGGCCAGGTCGAATTGCAGGAGCTTCTCGTCGAGCAGCTCGGCTTGCACGCCCTTCTTCACGAACTGCGGAAAGTACTCGGCGTAGCGCGCGTGCATGTCGGAATGAAGCAACTCTTCGCCGAGAATCTCGCGCCGGATCGTGTGCAGGAGCAGCCGCGCCGTGGCCCGTGTGTAGCCAGGATCCTTCTCGATCAGCGTGCGCGCCGCGAGGATCGCTGCCTTGTGCACTTCATCGATGGGCACGCCGTCATAGAGATTGCGCTTGGTCTCGGCCAGGATCGGGCCGGGCCGGACGTCGGCGCCGAGCCCGGCGCACGACGATTCGATCAGCGTCTGCAGGCGCGCCGCGTCGAGCGGCACGCGATTGCCGCGATCGGTGACCATGAGCACCTGCTCGGCCTTTACCGGCGTCGGCGCCTGCTTGGCGCGCTCCTGCGTGCGACGCTCGCGATAGAGCACGTAGGCGCGGGCGACCTCGTGATGGCCGCCGCGCATCAGGCCGAGCTCGACCTGATCCTGCACGTCCTCGATGTGAAAGGTACCGCCGCCCGGCCGCGAGCGAAGCAAGGCGCGAACGACCGATTCCGTGAGCCCGTCGACGGTCTCGCGAACGCTCGCCGAGGCCGCGCCCTGGGTGCCGTGGACAGCGAGAAACGCCTTCATCAGGGCGACCGCGATCTTGTTCGGCTCGAACGAAACGACCGCGCCGTTGCGACGCAGGATCTGGTAGCCCTGGTACGCGGACACGACCGTCGTCGGCCGCGCCGCAGGACGCAGCGCAGCGGCAGTCGCGGGCGTGGCCTGGGCGGGGGTAGCTTGCATGCAATCTCCTCTTGGGGAACCCGGCCGGCTCGATGCCGCCGAGGTCTGATAGTTGTCGCCGACAAGGGCGTTTGACCGTCTCTCCGGCCTGAAATCGGGGTCTGGACGAAGAGCCCAGCATAGCATCGCTGGACACTATATCTGGGGTCGATGTGGCCAACAAGCACTACCTATAGCGTATCAACCCGTACATATTTCACGGTACAAAGTCCAGCCGCAGGTCATGGACTCTGCGTTCGAGGCCGGCCCAGTCGAAGCCCGGACCGGGATCGCTCTTGCGCCCCGGCGCGACGTGCTCATGGCCGGTCACGGCCCGTACCGGGTAGTGCGCGGCGATGCTCGAAAGCGTGGCGCCGAGGCGCTCGTACTGGGCGGTTTCGAAGCGATCTCCCTCCAGTCCTTCGAGCTCGATTCCGATCGAAAAGTCGTTGCAATCGGCGCGCCCTCGCCACGTCGATGCGCCGGCGTGCCAAGCCCGGTCGTCGCAGGAGACGAACTGGATCATGGCGCCATCGCGACGCACCAGGAAGTGAGCGGAAACGCGCAAGCCGGCGATCGCTTCGAAGCTCGGATGCGCGGCCGGATCGAGTCGATTCGTGAACAGCCTTTCGACCGCGTCGCCGCCGAATTGACCTGGCGGCAGACTGATCGAATGAACGACGACGAGCTCGATCGCCATGCCGACAGGGCGCGGCCCGAAGTTCGGCGAAGCGACCCGACGTGCGCCGCGCAGCCAGCCCGCCTGCCACGCAGATCGTGGCGTTGCGCGCATCCCTTCGACCTGCGTCACTCGCGGTCGGCCCCGGTCGGATCGCCGCCCACGTTGACATTCAGCCGCGCCATGCGATAGCGCATCTGGCGCAGCGACAGGCCCAGGCTGATGCCCGCCGCCGTCCGGTTGTAGCGATGGTGCTCGAGCGCACGCACCAGGATGTCGCGTTCGACGTCGTCGAGGTAGCGGGCCAAGTCTTTCGGCAAGGGTTCTTCCACCGGAAGGGCGGGCACCGGGACCGCCTGTTCGACGTTGCCGGCGCCGCCCGGCAGGCGGTCGAGTTCCTGCGCCGCGCTGTCGGTGAACACCGATTCCGGCAGATCGAGATCGTAGACATCGAGCTCGTCGCCGCCCGAGAGAGCCACGGCACGATGCAGCATGTTCTCCAGCTCCCGCACGTTGCCCGGAAACGGATAGCGGGCAAGGTGGACGAGCGCGTCACGCGTCAGGCGTGGCGCCGGCCAAACCCCGGCATCGCGCGAGAGCCGTTCGAGCACGCGTTCGCTGATGCCCATCAGGTCCTCGAGCCGCTCGCGCAGGGGCGGCACGCGTATCTGGATCACGTTCAAGCGGTAATAGAGGTCCTGGCGGAACTGGCCGGCCTGGACCTCGGCGCCCAGGTCCTTGTGCGTGGCGCTGAGAAGCCGCACGTCGACCGGTTGCTCGGTCACGGCGCCGACCGGTCGCACCGATCGTTCCTGGATCGCGCGCAGCAGCTTCGACTGCATCGACAAGGGCAGGTCGCCGATCTCGTCGAGAAAGAGCGTGCCGCCGTTGGCCGCCTGGAAGAAGCCTTCGCGATCGTCGTTGGCTCCGGTGAAGGCGCCCTTGCGGTAGCCGAAGAATTCGGCCTCGAGCAACTGCTCGGGGATCGCGCTGCAATTGACAGGCACGAAAGGCATCGCACCGCGCACGCTCACTTCGTGAATCGCCCGGGCGACCAGCTCCTTGCCGGTTCCCGATTCGCCGGCGACCAGCACCGGCGCCATGCTGCGCGCGACTTTTTCGACCAGCGAGCGAACCTGCTGCATCGCCGTCGAATTGCCCGCCATCCGGCCGAGCGCCTGGCTCACAGGAACCGGTGCCGGCGCAACGACGGGACGCGCCGGACGCGGCGGCGGCAGGGCGCGATGCTGCTCCGACGGCAGGCTCGCCGGATCGATCGTCGGCCCGCTGCCGCCGCGGCCGAGCGCCGAGGCCACGACACCGCGAAACTGCTTCAGGTCGACCGGCTTGGTCAGGTAGTCATAGGCGCCCGCCTTCAGCGCCTCGACCGCATTCTCGGAAGAGCCGTAGGCGGTGATGACGATCGTCTTCTCGCGCCGGCCGCTCTCTTCGAGCCAGCGCAGGACGTCGAGGCCGGAACCGTCGGGCAGTCGCATGTCGGTGATGACGGCGCTGTAGGTCCGATCCTTGAGATGAAGCAGGGCCTCCTGCACAGTGCCGGCGGTGTCGAGGTCATAGCCCTCGCGCAGCAGCGTCAGCTCGTACAGCGTTCGCAGGTCGGGCTCGTCGTCGACGACGAGCAGGCTGAAGTGCGAAGCAGTGGTCATGAAGTCAGGTGCAGTCGAGCTTCAGCAGGTTGGAGGGCGGCGCGGCGCACGTCGACGAAGAACTCGTTGCGACGCGGAGCGTCCGGGGGCAGCAACCGATAGTCGATGCGCGCGCCATATCTCTCGCAGAGCTCGCGGCAAATGTAGAGTCCCAGCCCCGCGCCGCGGCTTCGGGTCGAGAAAAATGGCTCGAACAAATAGGGTTCGACATCCGCCGGAATCGGCCCGCCGTCGGAAAGAACACTGAACTCGGCGTGCGTATCGGTGGCCACGCGCAAGGTCAGCAGGATGGCGCCCGGCCGATGGCTGGCATGGCGGCGCGCGTTGTCGAGCAGGTTGACGAGCACGCGCCGAAGGTGCTCGGCGTCGAACATCACGCCGATCCGCTCGTTAGGCAGCTCGACGCGCAGGACGCCATGCTCGTCGAGCTGCACGCCCGCGGCCTGGGCCCATTCGCCGCAAACGTCGGCGAGCTGCGCCGTCGCGTCGATCGCGCCGACGTCTTGGCCGCGCCCGGGCGCGGCGACCTCCATCACGTCGTCGACGATGCGCTTCAGGCGCTCGACGTTCTCGGTCACCATGCGCATCAACTGGCGCTGCGCCGGATCGGTGGCATCTTCGGACAGCAGCGCGTTGGCCTGGGCGATCGCCGCCAGCGGGTTCCTGATCTCGTGGGCGATGCCGGCGGAAACGCGCCCCATCGCCGCGAGCTTTTCCTGGCGGCTGCGCGCCTGCACGCTGCGCACGTCCTCGAGGAACAGCACGCAGACCTCCTCGCTGGCGCGCGGTTCGCGCTTGCGCGTGAAGCGAACACGAACGCGCAAGGTGCGGTGCGAATCGGGCGCGAATTGCAGCGGCACGTCGCGCCCCGCCTCGGGCCAGGACGCCTCGGCGAAGGCGCGCTCCACCGAATCGACAAGCACACCCCAGGCCGGCACGCCGCGCAACTGGAACGGCGCCGCGCGGCTCGTGCCTTCGGGCGCGAGCAGGCGGCGCGCCGAGGGGTTGGCGGCCCTCACCTTGCCACCCCGGTCGACGACGAGGACGCCGTCTTCCATCTCTTCGATGACGAGGCGATTGAGCGCAGCCTGCTGGCGCGCCATCTCGAGGCTGCCGCGCGCGCTCGACTCTTCGCGGGCGATCCGCCCCGCAAGCTCGCCGGCCAGCACCGTGATGACGAAAAACCCGCTGCCCGCCAGGCCGGCCTGGGTCATCAGCAAGGTCGCATCGCCGCCAGAGAGCAGGCCGAGCCACGCCGTGCCCAGCAGGGCGAGCGTCGCGACCGCAGCGGTCGCGAGCGCGAGCACGCGCGGCGTCAGCACGCCCGCCATCAATACCGGCAACACGAGCAGCGCGACGTAGTTGAAGCTCGACGCAGGCGAAGCGATGTGCAGGCCGGTGAAGAAGACGAGGTCGGCGCCGATCGTCGCTATCCACTGCGGGCTGCGCAGGCGGGCCAGCGTGCGCGGCGTGCTGGCCTGGCGAAAACGCGGCAGCAGCCACATGCTGATCGCGAGCGTCGCGAAGGCCACGC
>JBDTNU010000329.1:0-4882 GCA_039933535.1 Caldimonas sp.
AGCTCGTGCGCGAGCACGAGCAGCTCACGCTTTGCACCGGCTGTGGCGAAGCTGAACCCCTCGACGTGGGCGGCCGCGGCCTTGGCCGCAACGCCGTTCGCTTCGAAACCCTTGGCGGCGGCCTGGCCGGCGGCGCCGGCCTTTGCGCCGACGCCATCGATGGCCTTGTCGGCGCTGTCGATCGCCGCGATCAGCTCGCGGCTGTCACCAACCAGGCGAAAGAGGAAGGTGCGGTCAGTCATGTTTCAGCCCCGGCCAACTATTTCAGAACTGCCCTTGCGGCTAGCGAAGTACGCCCGGACGATCGCCTCATCAACGCAAGGCGTGTCCGTCAGCTTGTCGAGCGTCGCCTGGCTGAAGACAACAGGCGCACCGTCGGTTTCATGGACGCCTCTGAAGCCCACGACGATGTGCCGCACAACCTCGCGGTCGGGCAGTCGGTTCTTGTGGACATCGGCCAGCAGCGCGTCGTTCTGGCTGTTCGTCAGGTGCTTGAAGAGAACGTCGAATTCCGCTGCATCGAACGTGCCGGGCTTTTCGTCAGACGGCACGCAAAATCTGACGGGCCACCAATAGGTGGCGGGAGGAGCGAGCTTGAACATGGCGATGCTTTCCGAAAAGTGGGTTGGCGATGAACTGGGATCAGGCCGCTCACGCGCTCGACAACCTGGCGCGCTGCCACCGCGCCACGTCGAGCAGCACCTGCTCGTCGATCGCTTTGTCCGACTGGGCCCGCGCCACGTTGGCCCAGCACACCAGCGACTGCCGACAGCCGCGAGTGACTGCCGTCACCTGGTGCGGCCACTGGCTCGGGAAGGTCACTGCGTGGCCGAGCTGGCGCGTCGCTCGGGCGCGTCTTGCAAGGCCTGCCAACGCCTCGGCACTTCCGGGCTTCACCTGGTCGGGATGAGCCTCGTCGATGATTTCGAGGTCGCCACCGTCGTATTCGGCGCCCGCCGACAGCTGCGTGGTGCAGCTGATCCATTCGACCGCGTTGCCCTCGTGCTGGTGGATGTCGGTGTGCCAGAGGAAATGCGAGCCGACCGTGTAGGTCGCCACGCGCGGCCTGCAGCCGTCGGCCGTCATGTGCAGCACCGGCTCGGCTTGATAGCCCATCGCCGCCGCGGCGCGCGCGAACGCACCTCGCAGCAAACTCGCCAGCCACTCGGGCACGTCGATGAAGTCGAGCTGCTTACTGCGGCTGGCAGCGCCAGCGGCAGAGCCGATCTTGCGACGCTCGCACATGGCGGCGATGGCTTGCACCTCGCGGCACTGCTCGGCGGAAAGTAGTTCTTGTTCGATCACGCGCTCTACTACCTCTCGAACGTTTGGGCGTTGCCTTTTTGTTGTGTGTATTCAGGCCATCGTCCGCGCGGCTGCTGCTGGCGCTGTGCCGGCGCGCTTGCGCATCCACTCGATCCGGTCTTGGTGATCGACCGGAGCGGACGCGATGGTTTCTTGCTCTTTGCGCAGCCGGATGTTTTCGCGGACCGTTTCGCTCTCTTCGACGACCGGCATGTTCATCGGTAGCTGCTTCCAGTCGACGCTGAGCAGCGCTTCTGCGGCCGGAGTGAGAGATTCCCCGGGTCCTCGCAGCGCGAGTTGATATTGGAGCTTTCTCCCGTCGAATGGCTCGACGGTCTCCGCGCCGACCATCTCGCGGTGGGCCTTCGACGCGCCGACGAGGAGACAGAGCGAATCGACGAACGGCAGTCGCCAGATGTTTCGCAGGCTCGGCGGCACGGCGGCCTGCAGCTCGAAGAAAGCATCGGCTGCGGCGAGGTTGGCCTGGTCGAACTCGATGCAACGCAACTCGAAGGCACCCTTCGCATAGGCTTCCTGCGCCGCTTCGAATTCGGCCTGCCGGGCTTGAACTTCCTCCGCGGCCTTGCTCACTACGCCGCGAAGCGACTCGAGCAGAAGCTGCTTCCCGCGTGCCGCTACTGCGCGGCCGTCGCCTTGCTCGAGCTTCGCCGCTTCGAGCAGCTTCGCCGTTCCCGAGGACTCGTCGCCAGCCAGCACCAGGTCGTGGCCCTCCTGTCGCAGCAAATCGATTCGTGCGCGATGCTTCGCGGCGGTGCTTGCGTCCTCGGCGGCGTCGACCCGTAGCCGCTCCTGCACGCGCTCGAGGTTCGCCTGGGCTGCGGCCAGCGCTGATGCTGGGCCGCCCATCGCGACCGCGTCCGCTTCCACACTCGCCTGCAGCGTCGACCTGGCAGCCGACAGTGTCTTGTCACGCTCCTCGGCGGTGCTCCGTCGCTCGATCGCGTCGACCCGGCGGCTCAGGACCGCGATGCGCTGTAGCAGATGCCTGCCACGAGGCGAAGCGGTGGCGCCGGCTCGTTCCAGCGCTTCGAAGGCCGCGCGGGATGTGACGAGATCCGCTTTTGCGTCCGCGCTCTTGGCGGTCGTTTTCTTGCCCCATGGAAAGTTCATTTCAGGAAGTCCTTTCAGGTTGTGGCCCGCCAGCGCGCGGCGACCGAGGTCTCGTGAGTTGGTCACGCGCGTTCACTTGAACGTGGCTGTTTCGGAGAGTGCTCGGTCGAGCTGCAGGCCGTATTGCTTCTCTGCAACCGCCTGGCCGATGCCGTCGAAATCGAAGCGCGCCTTGTACGAAACGGCACGAACGAAGATGACGACTGGCCGCGGCGCCGTGCGGCCGATCGGCCCGACACCGCGCGCGGCGCGGCCGAGGCCTGGCGTCGACACGGAATAGATCCCCGGCAGCAGCTTGCCGTGGCCGCTGGGCAGCGCAATGAACTGGCCAGCACGCCGTATGGCGCCCTTGCGCGAGCGCGCGCTGATGTCGGCGGTGTAGCCCGACACGCGAGTCTTGGTGAGCTGCGACAGAATCTGCGTGATCTGGCCGCGGCTCAGGTTGCCATACGCGTCGAGCTTGGCGAAGCGGCCAGGCACTGCAAACCAGCCCTTCGGCATCGCGCCATCAGCTTGCAGACGGCGCTCGAAGCGCGTCGTTACGCGGCCGCCGCCCTGGATGTTCGGTCCGAGAAAGTAGCTCGCCGGCACGTTCGACTGCAGGTCATCCTTCAGCCCGACACGCGCTTCCGGGTCGGCCTTCGTCGCCCATTTGAGGTACATCGAGTTGAGCGTGTACGGCGTGGGCCGATCGAAGACCCTTCGCATCTCGTCGACCTCGGCGGCCTTGATCGCCTGCGCGGTGCGCGTGAGGGCCAGGACCTGGGCGAACTGGGCGTCCTTCGCCAGGCGGCGAAGATCTTGCGAGACCCCGCGCAACTGGGAGGCGTCGATGCTCACGCGCATGTCAACGGCTCGGTCGCTGCGACCGACGATGAATTCGAGTGAGGACCGGTGTTGGCGTCGCCAGCGCAAGCAGAACCAATCCATCCGACCGGACAACGCGCCTGGGCCTTACGGCTACCAGAGTCCTCCCTCGAAACCTTTAGGGCCATCACGTCGCGGCCGCTTCGACAAGAGGCCGTGTGATCGTCTCGGTCCCGAGCAGGTCGCCCGAGTCGTCGCGGTTGGTGACGGTGGTCACCGACTTGGTGGCCTGGGCCGGCTGGATGACGACGATGGGCGCCGGCGCCGGCGCCGGCGGCCGAGCCGCGGGAAGGCGCATCACGTCGTTGAACAGTCGCGCGGTCACCACCGAACCGCTCACATACGGTTGACGGACGAGCTCGCGCCCGCCAGAGCGGAAAGTCGTCTTTAAGTACGCGAGATCCGCACAGGCGAGCACGTTGAAAGCGCCGGCGGGCGTTACCTCTGACTCGAACGTGATCGGCGGCAGGCTAAGCCTGAAGCAACCGTTTTGCTGGAATGCGTGTTGAAGCTCGGCAAGAATTTCGTCCGCCGAGCGCCCTTCGGCCTGGCTTGTCTCGATCGACAACGCGATCTGGGTCACCGCTTCGCGGAAGACGAGTGGCGCGATGGCCCGCAAGAAGGCGTTGCTCTGGGCCCGCGCTGCAGTCACGATGGGGTCGATGACCCGAGTTTCGATCTCTGGCGTGATGATCATGACGAGACTCCTGCGAGGGAAGAGGCGCACGATGCGACCAGCTCGAGCTCGTCGGCCTCATCGACGTCGAGCTCGGATCCTGGATCGCACAGCCTCAATTCGCCGCGCGTGGCGTTGACCCGCAGCGCGCGTGCGAGCAGGGCGTCGAGCTGCGAGACGCCGGCCTCTTCCGATTCGGCGCTGGCACACGCTTGATGCAGCAGGAACGACAACCGACGCGCCGGGTTGTCGGCCAGGCCGCGGTCGAGACGAACGGCCGTCGTGCGGCCGCTGACAGTGCGCAAGCAAACAGGACAGCGCTCGTTGTGCACAACGAGCGTGCACGCATAGGCCGAACCCGGCGCGCTCATGCCACCGCGCCCGTAGCCTTGAGCGCGTCGACGAACGAAACGCCTTTCTGTTCCGCATACGCTTTGGCCTCGGCCACAGCGGCTTTGCCGGCGGCAAGGCGCGCGCGGTCGCTGTCTGCCGCGGCACGTTGGCGAGCAGAAGGACCATCGAGGCCCAGCTCACGCAGTGCCACCGCAAAGTCGACGCCAGTTCTCTCAGCGTGGGCTTTTGCCTTGGCGACAGCAGCTTGTCGTTCCGGGTCAATGACGATCGCATCTCGCGCCGGCGCGGCCGTGGCCTCTGTTGCCGGCGTCATGCTTTCGAAGCCGAGCGCCTTGAACGACGTCACGAAATCGACGCCATGAGCTTTGGCGTGAGCCTTGGCCTCCTCCGCCATCTGTGTCTTGGTAGGGGGCAGTTTCACGGTGCTCCTTTCACTCGCGGGGCCACTCCGCGCACTGCCGATGCGCGCCTTGCGACGCGTCGCGAACTTCGCAGGGTCGGTGGCCAGCTGCTCGATGAGCGCGTCGATCGTGGAAACACCGTCCACGA
>JBDTNU010000330.1:0-4873 GCA_039933535.1 Caldimonas sp.
TCGTCAAGGACTTCTCGGCGACCATCCTGCGCGGCGACAAGGTCGGCCTGATCGGACCGAACGGCGCCGGCAAGACGACGTTGCTCAAGCTGATCCTCGGCGAGCTGCAGCCGACCTCGGGCACGGTGCGCCAGGGCACGCGCATCGAGGTTGCCTACTTCGACCAGATGCGCAGCACGCTCGACCTCGACGCGACGCTGGCCGACAGCGTCAGCCCGGGCAGCGAATGGATCGAGACCGCGAACGGCAGGAAGCACGTGATGAGCTACCTCACCGACTTCCTGTTCTCGCCCGAGCGCGCCAACTCGCCCGTGCGCACGCTCTCGGGCGGCGAGCGCAATCGAGTCCTCCTGGCGCGCCTGCTCGCCCTGCCGGCGAACGTGCTGGTGCTCGACGAGCCGACCAACGACCTCGACATCGACACCCTCGAACTGCTCGAGGAGATGCTGCAGAACCATGCCGGCACCGTGTTCCTCGTCAGCCACGACCGGCGCTTTCTCGACAACGTCGTGACCAGCACGATCGCCTGGGAAGGCGACGATTCACCCGGCCGCTGGCGCGAGTACGAAGGCGGCTACGAGGACTGGAAGACGCAGCGAGAGCGCGCGCGCGTGTTGGGGCTCGAGGCAGAGCGTCGGGCAACGCCTGCCGTGAGGTCGACACCGATGTCGGCGCCGGCAAGTGCCGTCGCGACGCCGAGCGTCAAGCCGAAGAAGCTCAGCTACAAGGAGCAGCGCGAGCTCGACGCGCTGCCCGAGCGCATCGAAGCGCTCGAGATCGAGCAGAAGGAGCTCGCCGCGCTGCTGAGCAGCGCCGACTTCTACGCCGACGATCCGGTGCGTGTCGAGTCGGCGCAGATGCGCGTGACGCAGATCGACGACGAGCTCCTGCAGGCGCTCGAGCGCTGGGAGCTGCTGGGCGCGCGCTGAGCGTGCGGGCTCGGCGCGCAACCAACCCGCTAGAGCCGCGCCCGCGCCGCGGCGAGCGCCTTCCAGAAGCGCGCGTCCTGCGAGGTCGCGAAGTTGATCCGCATCAGGCTCGTCGGCCGGTGCCCGGCGTGGAACAGCGAGCCTGGCGCGAGCAGCCAGTCGTCGATCATGGCGAGCGCGAGGCGCTCGGTATCGACGCCCGCGTCGACCCAGCCGAACAGGCCGCGCGGCTCGGCGGCAAAGCGGCAATCGTGCGCTTCGGCGAGACGCACGGTGCGTGCACGCGCCGCGCCGAGCCGCTGCACGACGCGCTCGGCGTGGCGACGCAACCACCCCTGCTCGAGGCAGTGCGCCAGCGCCAGTTCGCCGAAGCCTGGCGTCGTCAGCGTCGAGAGCAGCTTGGTGTCGACCAGGCGATCGATCAGCGACGGCGGCGCCGCGAGGTAGCCGACGCGCCAGTTCGGCGTCAGGATCTTCGAGAAGCCCGAGACGTAGATCGTGCGTTCGAGCGCGTCGAGCGCGGCCAGGCGCGGCGAGTGGGCCGGCGCGAGGTGCGCGTAGGTGTCGTCCTCGACGATGTGGAAGGCGTGCTCGTGGGCGATGCGAACGACCTGGTGCGCAGCGTGCAGGCCGAGCGAGACGCCGGTCGGGTTGTGCAGCACCGACACCGTCACGTAGAGGCGCGGCCGGTCGGCCGGCGGCTGTGCTTCGATCAGTCGGCGCATGGCGGCCACGTCGGGTCCGTCGCTGCCGCGCGGCACCGGCAGCACGCGCATGCCGAGCGCGGCGAGGCGCGCGTATTCGACCGACCAGCCGGGCTCGTCGACCAGCACGCTGTCGCCGGCGCGCAGCAGGCTGCGCGTCACGATGTCGAGCGCCTGGGTGGCGCCGACCGTGGTGACGATCTGGCCGGCGTGCGCGGCGATGCCGTGGTCGGCGAGCTTGATCGCGAGCGCCTCGCGCAGGCGCAGCTCGCCGGCCGGGTCACCGTACTGCAGCGCGGTCTGCGCGATCTGCCGGCTCGAGGTGGCCTTGCGCATGGCCGCGGCCAGCATGGTCGGGTCGAGCCAATCCGCGGGCAGCGTGCCCAGCCCGGGCATGGCGCGTCCGCCGGGCGCCTGGAACATGCCGCGGATCAGCGCGGTGGCGCTGTTCGGCACCGGATGGCGCGAGGGCGGCGTGGGTGTGGATGTCCGTATCGCGCCGGCCGGCGCACCGCGCTCGTCGGCGGCGCCGCGAACGAAAAAGCCCCGGTGCGGCCGCGCTTCGACGAGGCCGCGCGCCAGCAGCTGGTCGTAGGCGCTGACGACGGTGGCCGGGCTCACCGAGTGACGCCTTGCGCACTCGCGGACCGAGGGCAGCCGTGCGCCCGGCGCCAGCAGACGCTGGCGAACCAGCTCGGCGTAACGGCCGGTCAGCTGCTCGGCGAGCGTGGTGTCGGAACGGCGCGAGAGCGCGTGGCCCACGTCGGCCGGGGCACGGCGCGGTGACGACACCGCGGCACGACGTGCCGGTGTTCGGATCGATACAGCGGCACGGACCATGCGCCGAAGTGTACTGGTCGTGTGTCGATCGCGCGCCTACACTGCGTGAAGATTTCCGCCATGCCCGCCACTTCCGCAACCCCTGGACGACACGAGACCCGAGGCCTCGCGCTCGGCCTGCTCGGCGTCGTCATCTTCGCGATGACGGTGCCGATGACGCGGCTCGCGGTCGGCCCGGCGATCGACCCGCAATTGCCACCGTTCTTCGTCACCGCCGGCCGCGCCGGGTTTGCCGGTGTGCTCGCCGCGATCTATCTGCTTGCCGTGCGCGCGCCGTGGCCAGGCCGCGAGCATCGGCTGGCACTGTTCGTCTCCGCGCTCGGCACGGTCGTCGGCTTTCCCCTTTTTCTCGCCCTCGCGCTGCGCCGCGTCGATGCGATGCACGCCGCCGTCGTCACTGGCGTGCTGCCGCTCGCCACTGCGATCGCCGCGGCAATCGCGTTCCGGCAGCGTCCTTCCGCGGGCTTCTGGCTGTGTGCCGCGCTCGGCTGTGCGCTCGTCCTCGGCTTTGCGGTCTGGCAGGGCAGCGGCACGCTCGTCCTGGCCGACGTCCTGCTCCTCGGCTCGGTCTTCAGCGGCGCCCTGGGCTATGTCGCGGGGGCGCGACTTTCCGCCCGCATGCCGCCCGAGCGGGTGATCTGCTGGGTACTGGTGATGAGCCTGCCGGTCACCGTGCCGGCGATGCTCGGAACCTGGCCTGAGCATCCGGCGAGCATCGCCGCCTGGGGCGGCTTCGCCTACGTCACCGTGTTCTCGATGTGGCTCGGCTTCTTCGCCTGGTACCGCGGCCTCGCGCTCGGCGGCACGGTGCGGGTGAGCCAGGTCCAGCTCGTCCAGCCATTTCTCGCCATGCTGTTTGCCGTGCCCGTGCTGGGCGAGCGGCTCGACATCGCGACGGTCGGCTTCGCGCTTGCCGTCGTTGCCACGGTCTTCGTCGGTCGCGCCATGCCGGTCGGTCGAGGCCATGCCGTTCCTGTCACCCAACCCCTGGCCGCGAATCCAAGATGAACGACACGCCCTTTCGCCTCGCGTCGCGAACCGAGCGCATGAATCCGTCGGTTATCCGCGAGATCCTCAAGCTCACCGAACTGCCCGGCATCATCTCGCTCGCCGGCGGCCTGCCGTCGCCTGATACCTTTCCGGTCGAGGCGATGCGCGAGGCGGCGGCGCGCGTGCTGCGCGAGAGCCCGCGCGAAGCGCTGCAGTACGCGGCCAGCGAGGGCTATGCGCCCTTGCGCGAATGGGTCGCGGCCGAGATGGCGGGCCACGGTCTCGCCGTCGATGCCGCACAGGTCCTCATCACCACCGGCTCGCAGCAAGGACTCGACCTCGTCGGCAAGGCGCTGATCGACGCCGGCAGCAAGGTCGCCGTCGAGTCGCCCACCTACCTCGGCGCGCTTCAGGCCTTCGTGCCCTACGAGCCCGAGTTCGTCGCGATCGATTGCGACGACGAAGGTCCGCTCCCCGAGTCCTTGTCGCAGCGGGCAGCCGGGGCGCGCTTTCTCTACGTGCTGCCGAACTTCCAGAACCCGAGTGGCCGCTCGATCGGCTCGGCCCGCCGCGAGGCGCTCGTGCACGGCGCGCAGGCGATGGGCTTGCCGATCGTCGAGGACAACCCCTACGGCGACCTCTGGTTCGACGAAGAACCTGCGGCGCCGATCGCCTCGCGCTGGCGCGATGGGACGATCTACCTCGGCAGCTTCTCGAAGGTGCTCGCGCCGGGCTTGCGCCTGGGCTACGCGATCGCGCCGCCGGCGGTCTTTCCCAAGCTGCTGCAAGCCAAGCAAGCCGCCGACCTGCACACGCCCGGCTTCAACCAGCGCCTCGTGTACGAGGTGATTCGCGATGGCTTTCTGCGCGAGCACGTGCCGACGATCCGCGCTCGCTACAAGGCACAGCGCGATGCGATGCAGGCCGCGCTGCTCGCCCATCTGCCGCGCACCGGGCCGCGCGCCTGCCGCTGGAGCGTGCCGGGCGGCGGCATGTTCTTCTGGCTCGAGCTGCCCGAGGGCGTCGATGCCGAAACGCTCCTGCCACGCGCCGTCGAGCGCGGCGTGGCGTTCGTGCCGGGGGCGCCGTTCTTCGCCGGCGCGGCGATGAAGAACACCTTGCGCCTCTCCTACGTGACGGTGTCGCCCGAGGCGATCACGCGCGGCGTGCGGGCGCTCGCGGCGGCCCTGGAGACCATGCCATGAGCAACGCCACGGCTTTCGCCTTCACCCAGGTCGACGTCTTCACCGACCGGCCGCTGCTCGGCAACCCGCTCGCCGTGGTCCACGGCGCCGACGCGCTCGACGAAGAGCGCATGCAGGCCTTCGCGCGCTGGACGAACCTGAGCGAGACCGGCTTCCTGCTCGCGCCGACCGACCCGGCGGCCGACTACCGCGTTCGCATCTTCAC
>JBDTNU010000331.1:0-4840 GCA_039933535.1 Caldimonas sp.
TTCATCAACTACGAGAGCTGGCTGCTGACCCTCAACAACGGCGGCAAGCTCAAGGAAAAGCTGGTCCTCGTCTACCCGAAGGAAGGCGTCTCCACGGCCGACTATCCCTTCATGCTGCTGCAGGATGCGCGCCGTGCCGACTACCAGAAGGTCGTGGCCTACCTGAAGGGCGGCGAAGCGCAGACCTGGCTCGCGCGCCAGACCTTGCGCCGGCCGATCTCGCCCGAGGTGGCGGCGCAGGTTGCCGATCTGTTTCCCAAGGCGGGCGGCGTGCTCGTCGAGCTCGCCTTCTCGCCCGACCGGCAGCTTTCCGACGGCCTGATCGATGCCTACCTCAACGAGTTTCGCAAGCCGATCGCCTCGACTTTCGTGCTCGACACCAGCGGCAGCATGGGCGGCGGCGGCCGGCGCGACCAGCTCGTCAAGGCCATCCACTACATCTCGGGTGAGGACAACACGCTGACCGGGCGGCTGGCCAAGCTCACCGACCGCGAGCGGATCTGGATGCTGCCCTTCTCGGACAGACCTCGCGACATGACCTACTTCGAGCTGCCGTCCGGTCGCACCAAGGCGCGCGGCGTTCAGGTCCAGGAGGACTCGCAGGCCAAGCAGGAGGTGCTCGGCCAGGTCCGCGACTACGCCGACGGCCTGCAGATGGCGGGCGGAACGGCCCTTTACGACAGCGTGCTCGCCGCCCTCGAGCACATGCTGGCCGAGCGCAAGAAGAACCCGAACTACCAGTACTCGGTGGTCGCCTTCACGGACGGCGAGAGCAACCAGGGCAGGAACCTGAAGGCGTTCCAGGCGGTCTACGCGCAATTGCCCGAGGACGTGCGGGCGATCCCCGTCTTCATGGTGCTGTTCGGCGAGGCCCGCGAGTCTGATCTCAAGGCGCTGGTGCAGACGACCGGCGGCAAGGTCTTCGATGCCCGCAAGACGCCGCTCTACGCCGTGTTCAAGGACATCCGCGCGTACCAGTAAGCAGCCGATGTTCGACAAGCTCTCCCGCATCCTCACGAGCCCGGCGAACTGGTCGGGCCTGGCGCTGGCCATCGTCGTGCTGGTGCTGAAAGCGCTCGGCCTGGTCGGGGTCGCGGGCTTGCCGCTGGCTCTGCTCGGCTACTTCGCCGGTTTCGTTGCCGGCGGTATGTGGCTCGGGTTTCCGAAGCTCTCCGGCCCGGCCTGGGACGCCGACGCGCTCGAGTTCAACGACGACGGCGATGCGCGCGAAGCGATGGGCCGGGCACTGCGCGCGGTGCGTGGCCTGGTCCAGTTCAATCCCGACAACCGGCTGCCGGCCAGCCTGCAGGCCAAGGTGCTCGAGCTCTGCACCTCGCTCGAGCAACTGCTCGCGCAATGGGAGCGCAGCAAGGGCGCGCTCTCGCTGCAGGAAGGCTTCAACGCGCGGCACATCGCGATCTCGTACCTGCCCGATGCGCTGAAGACGTATCTCTCGATCCCGGCGCAGTACGCGAACGCGCGGCCGATCAAGGATGGCAAGACCGCGGTCGACATCTTTCGTGGCACCATTCTCGAGCTCGAAGGCAAGGTCGCGCAGCTCGCCGACGATCTGGCCAGCCAGGACGCCCACGCCTTCCTTGCGCATTCGCAATTCCTGCACGAAAAGTTCGGCACCGGCACGGTCCTGCCGGCTCCCTCGCTAGACACTACGAGAACCCTGGAAAGCACTCCGCATGGCCCAAGCTGATCCTCCCGCTTCTCCGGCGACTTCCTCGGCCGCCGCGGTGACCACGGCTGCGGCGTCGACCTTCCAGCTGACGCCGCCCGAGGTCATCGTTCCGCTGCCCGCCGAAGCGACGCCGCGCGCGGTACCGCTCACGCCCGAGACGATTCAGGCCGTCGATGACCAGGTGGCGCGCTTCATCGACGCGCTCATGACGGAGAACGTCCACTCCACCGAGTTCAAGGCCAGGCTCGACGGTGCGTTCGCGCTCGGCCGCGAAGAGATCTCGAATGCGTCGAGCCTGATGCAGGGGCGCTTCCTGCAGCGCAACTTCGTCGGTGCCGAAGACAGCCCGGCCTACAAGGCGATCGGCGAGATCCGCGGCCTGCTCGACACGCTCAACCCTGGCAAGGAAGGCGACCTGCTGCAGCCGAACAGGATCCTCGGCGTCATTCCCTTCGGCAACAAGCTGAAGGCGTACTTTCGCAAGTTCGAGAGCGCGGGCGGGCAGCTCACCAAGTCGATCGAGCAGCTCTATGCGGCGCGCGACGACGTGCAGCTCGACATCGCCGACATCGAGGCCACGCGCAGCAAGCTCTGGGACTCGATGCAGAAGCTCGCCGCCGCCGCGCACTTCGCGACCACGCTCGATGCCCGTCTGGCCGAACGCGTTGCCACGCTGAAGACGAGCGATCCGGAACGCGCCAAGGCGCTCGAGCAGGAGGTGCTGTTCTATGCGCGCCAGAACCTGCAGGACATCCTGACCCAGCAAGCCGTGTGCGTGAACGGCTACCTCGCGCTCGACGTGCTGAAGAAGACCGGCCGCGAAATGATGAATGGCTGCAACCGCGTCGCCACCACCGGCATGAGCGCGCTCGCGGTGGCCCAGACGGTGGCGCGCGCCACCGGCAACCAGGTGCAGGTGATGGACATGCTGAAGGGCGTCAACGCGACCATCGGCGCCCTCATCAGCGAGACCGGCAAGCAGCTCAACACGCATGTCGATCGGACGGCGGAGTTCGCCACCAACCCGATGATCGGCATCGAGACCATGCAGGGCATGTTCGACCAGACCTTCAAGGCGATGGACGCGATGGACAGCTTTCGCTCGAAGGCGATCGACGTCATGGGTCGCAACAACGAGATCATCCGCAGCCAGCTCGCCAAGAGCGAAGGCTATGTCGATCGGGTGCGCCAGCAGCGCGCCCGGGAAGCCGGCAGCTCCGGGATCGACGGCCCGGTGGTCCTGTAGGCGAGGACGCTTCGAACGGGCATCACCGCGTTCGCCACCGGAGCCTGCATGTCAGCGACCAACCACCCCGTCGACGACGATCTCACCGCGCGCCTGGCGCGCTGCTACACCGGCGTCGTCTACGACGTGCTGCGCGGACGCGGCATCACCGACTGCGTGCTGCCGCCGTCGATCGTGCCGCTGGATGTGGCGATGGTCGCGGCCGGCCCGGTCTTCACCGTGCGCGGTCGGCCCGACGCGACCATCTCGCCGCACGAGACGCTGCTGCGCTGGACCGAGCTGCTGTCGCGTGCGCCCAGGGGCTACGTCGTCATGACGCAGGGCCACGATGCCGAGCGCGCCCTGATGGGGGAGCTTTCGGCCGAGACGCTGCAGTTTCGCGGCGTGCGCGGGTACATCGTCGACGGCGGCTGTCGCGACACCGCCTTCATTCGCAAGATCGGCTTCCCGGTGTTCTGCGACAAGGCGACGCCGCGCGACATCGTCGGCGCCTGGGTGCCGGTCGCCTATGACGAGCCGATCAGCTTCGGCCAGGTCGTGGTGCGGCCCGGCGACTACGTGCTGGCCGATTGCGACGGCGTCGTCGTCATCGCATCGGCGATCGCCGGCGAGGTGACCGAGGCCGCGACCGCCGCGATGAGCACCGAAGACAAGGTCCGGGCGGCGATTCTTTCCGGCGTCGATCCGCAGCAGGCCTATCTCGATCACGGCAAGTTCTGAGGCAACGACGGCGACGGACACCGGCCGGCTGCTACATTCGCCCACGGTCTGCCGACCGAAGGACAGTGCCCGGCCTCGCAGGGATCGGGCCATCAGGCATGGGAGAAGACGAAGCGCGGGTCGTCGTCGCCGACGACGTTGCCGACATCGCGGAAGCCCTGGCCTGCGGGCTCGAACAGGACGGGTACAAGGTCTGGATCGCCCATGACGGCGTAGAGGCGCTGGCCCTGATCGAAGAGCACAAGCCGCATTGCGTGCTCTTCGACATCAACATGCCCGGCCTCGACGGCAGCGAGCTCTCGAAGCTCTTGCGCGATCGCTACGGCGACGACCTTGTGCTGGTCGCGATCACCGGCTGGAGCGACACCGACCCGCGCGTGGCCGAGGCTTTCGCGCGGGTGGATCACTACTTGCGCAAGCCGATCGACCTCGCCGCGCTGAGAAAGCTGTTGCCGCCGGTTTGAGTCGGCCTAGAGGCCGGCCGCTGCGCGCAGCGCGTTCGCTTTGTCAGTCCTCTCCCAGGTGAATTCCGGCTCGTCTCTTCCGAAGTGCCCGTAGGCAGCCGTCTTCTCGTAGATCGGCCGCAGCAGATCGAGCATCTGGATGATGCCCTTGGGGCGGAGGTCGAAGAACTCGTTGATCAGGGCCGCGATCTTGTCGTCGGAGATCTTGCCCGTCCCTTCGGTGTAGACCGTGACGTTCATGGGCTTGGCGACGCCGATGGCATAGGCCACCTGGATCTGGCATTGCCGGGCGATGCCGGCGGCAACGATGTTCTTGGCCACGTAGCGCGCCGCGTAGGCGGCCGAGCGGTCGACCTTGGACGGGTCCTTGCCCGAGAAAGCGCCACCGCCGTGCGGGCAGGCGCCACCGTAGGTGTCGACGATGATCTTGCGCCCGGTCAGGCCGCAGTCACCCTGCGGACCGCCGACGACGAAGCGGCCGGTCGGGTTGATCAGGTAGCGGGTGTCCTTCAGCCACTCCTTGGGCAGCACCGGCCTGATGATCTCCTCTATCACCGCCTCGACGAACGAGGCCTTCATCTTGGTCGGCGTCTCGCTCTGGCTCGGGTCGTGCTGGCTCGAGAGCACCACGGTGTCGATCGAGTGCGGCTTGCCGTCGACGTAGCGCATCGTCACCTGGCTCTTGGCGTCGGGCCGCAGGTAGGGCATGCGGCCGTCCTT
>JBDTNU010000332.1:0-4831 GCA_039933535.1 Caldimonas sp.
GCCACGTCGTGTTCGCGCCCTTGCCGCCGATGCACCAGTTTCCGCTTCTGCCCCGGCCACTGCGCGGCGTCATCGGCGACGATGCGCGCCGCCACGACCGCGAGCTCGCAGGCTGGGCAGCGACGCGCGCCGATGTCTCGCATGCGTCGATCGCCATAGAGCTCAGCGTCGAGACGATGGCGAGCGACGGCTTTCATCCCGGCGAGCCGGTCTATCGCGCCTGTGGCGAGGCGCTCGGGCTGCACGTGGTGCGGGCCCTCGGCCAGTCTTTCGCTGTGGGGTCGGCGAAGCACGGCGACTGATCGAGGTCGAGTACGCCGCATCTTGCGGTCAGGCTTCGCAGAGCGGGCATCGTCGCAATGACCTGCCGGCGAGGCACCGGGCCCGTCTGGTCGGACCCTGTGATCATGTTTCGTGAGCGTGCTGGCGCGCAGGCCCACGCGATGCGACTCCGGCGCGCCAACAAGTACCGCTGCGTGCGCTCTCTATGTGTGCTGGCGCACGGACGGTTTCTTGAGCGAGGCCTGAGACTGTTTGCAGCCGGGGGGTCGCGCCCGTGCGCACGCTGTCTCGCGCGCAAGTGGCGTGCCCGACGCCGACATGGCAGCCAAGTCGACACGGAGCGCGACACCGCAATGAAGAAACACGCATCGAGGAACCGGGTCTATCGCCTGGTCTGGGATCGGTTGCGCAATGCTTGGGTCGCGGTCGCCGAGGCCACGCGCGGATGCGGCAAAGGATCGGGGCGAAGCCTGGTTGCGGTCGCCGCGCTGTCGCTCCTGGGGAATGCGCACGCGGCCCCGGCCGGAGGCGAGTTGGCGGCCGGGACCGGCAGCATCGCGCAGACCGGGGTCGTGACCACCGTCACCCAGGCGAGCCCGACGCTGTCGATCAACTGGAAGAGCTTCGACGTGGGCGCCCACGAGACGGTGAATTTCGTCCAGCCGTCGGCTACCGCGATCGCGATCAACCGCATCTTCGACGTCAACGGCACGAAGATCTTCGGCCACCTCAACGCCAACGGTCAGGTCTACCTGATCAACCCGAACGGCATCCTCTTCGGCAAGGGAGCCCGGGTCGATGTCGGCGCGCTGGTCGCGACCACGCTCGAGCCGGACGCGGTTGGCGCTAACGCCGACACGCGGTCCTTCCGCGGCGACGGTCCGGGCAGCATCGTCAACCTCGGCACCCTGCAGGCCGCCAGCGGCGGACACGTCGTGCTGCTCGGCAATCGGGTCGTCAACGAAGGCGTGATCAGCGCCCGCTTGGGCACGGTGGCACTCGGCGCGGGCAGCGCGGCGACGCTCACCTTCGATGGCGCCAGCCTGGTCCGCATGCGGGTGGACAACAGCGCCCTGGCGAGCCTGGCCCAGAACGGCGGGCTGATCCGCGCCGACGGCGGGCAGGTCTTCATGACCGCCGGAGCCCGCGATTCGCTGCTCGCGAGCGTGGTCAACAACACCGGCGTGATCGAGGCGCGCACGGTCGAGAACCGGGCCGGCACGATCGTTCTGCTCGGCAGCATGGCGGCGGGCACGGTCGAGGTCGGCGGCAGGCTCGACGCCTCGGCGCCGAGCGGCGGCGACGGCGGCTTCATCGAGACCTCGGCCGCGCACGTCAAGGTCGGCGCCGACGTCGTCGTCACCACCCAGGCGCCGGCGGGCCGGAGCGGCACGTGGCTGATCGATCCGCAGAACTACACCGTGGCGGCGAGCGGTGGCGACATCACCGGCGCTGCGTTGTCGACCAGTCTCGGCACGACCAACGTCGAACTGCAGAGTAGCGCGGGCGGCACGGTGGGCAGCGGCAACGTCAACGTCAACGACGCCGTCACCTGGAGCTCGAACAACACCCTGACGCTGACGGCATCGAACGACGTCAATGTCAACGCTGACATCACGGCGACCGGCAACGCCGCCGGTCTCGTGATCCGGGCCAACACGGTAAACGGCCCCGAGGCGGCCAGCGGCCCGGGCATCTTCAACCTGCTGCGCGGTGCCGCGATCACGCTCTCGGGCAGCGCGCCGACCTTGTCGATCGCCGGCGCGTCCTACACGGTGATCAATCGCCTGGGACTGGCCGGCAGCGTCACCGGCACCGACCTTCAAGGGATGAACGGCAACGTCGCCGGCAGATACGCCCTCGGCAGCGACATCGACGCCACGGCGACCGCGGGCTGGAACGCCGGGGCCGGCTTCGTGCCGATCGGCACGGGTGGCCCCGCCTTCAGCGGCCGGTTCGACGGGCTCGGGCACACGATCGGTGGTCTCTTCATCAACACCCCGGCCAACAGCGTTGTCGGGCTGTTCGGCCACACGAACGGCGCCCTGCTGCGCAACGTCGGCCTGGTCGACGCCAACATCACAGGCTCCGACTACGTCGGTGCGCTGGCGGGCCAGCAGACGTCGGGCGCCATCAGCGATTCCTATTCGACCGGGACGGTGAGGGGTGACTCATACGTTGGCGGACTGGTTGGCTACGGCGTCAGCGGGCTCACGAACACGTGGTCGGCGGCCGCCGTGAGCGGAACCGGTGTCGGGATCGGTGGCCTGATCGGACTGGCGGACGCCGCTGGACCGATCACGAACTCCTACGCCACCGGTCCGGTGACTGGCCTGAACTACGTCGGCGGATTGGCCGGGTTGAGCTACGTCGCGCTCACCAACACCTATGCCACTGGATCGGTCGCGGGCGGCTCCTTCGTGGGCGGGCTGGTCGGATTGTCTTTCGGCAACATCGCGACGTCCTATGCGGCGGGCGCGGTCAGCGGTGCCGGCTCCACGGGCGGGCTGGTCGGTTCGAACAGCGGCACGGTCAGCAACAGCTACTGGAACACGACTCGATCCGGCCAAGCGACGTCGGCGGGAGGGACCGGCCTGACCGAAGCGCAGATGTCGAGCGCCGCCAGCTTCACCGGCTTCAACTTCACCAGCACACCCGGCGCGAGCGGCAACAACTGGGTCATCGTCGATGCAGACGGCAGCCTGAACAACGCCGCCGCGGCGGCCGGCGCGACGATGCCGATGCTGAGCTCGGAGTACTCGACGCGGATCACGAACGCGCACCAGTTGCAGCTGGTGGCGATGGCGCCAGCGGTCGGCCACAGCCTCGGCCGCGATGTGAATGCCGCCCGTACCGGGCTGGTCGGGGGCGTTGCGACCGACGTGTGGGGAAGCGCCGGGTTCGTTCCGATCGGCAGCCTCGCGACTCCCTTCACGGCGACGTTCGACGGGGCCGGCCACACCGTCTCGGGTCTCACCACCGTCCTCGGAACCCCGAACGTCGGCCTGTTCGGCGTCACGGCAGGCGCCGCGACGATCCGCGGCGTCGGTCTCGTCGGCGGCAGCGTCACCGGCGGCGCCGGCACGGGCGGCCTCGTCGGCAACAACGGACCGGGCGTCGCGATCATCGACAACTTCAACACGGGCAGCGTCAGCGGCGCTGCCGGCACCGGCGGGCTGGTCGGCTCCAACACGACGGGAGCGATCAGCAGCAGCCACGCGACCGGGAGCGTCGTCGGCGCGGCCGGCACGGGCGGCCTGCTCGGCAGCAACACGACGGGACCAGTCAGCGACAGCTATGCGACCGGCAGCGTTTCCGGCGCGGCCGGCACGGGCGGTCTGATCGGCAGCACCACTACGGGGGCGATCAGCGGCAGCTATGCGACCGGAAGCGTCGGTGGCGCCGCCGGCACGGGCGGCCTGATCGGCAGCAACACCTCGGGCTCGGTCAGCGGCAGCTATGCCACCGGGAACGTCGTTGGCGCGGCCGGGACCGGGGGCCTGATCGGCAGTAGCACCTCGGGGCCGATCTCGACCAGCTACGCTACCGGCAACGTCGATGGCGGCCTCGCAGCGAGCATCGGCGGCCTGATCGGCAGCAACACCTCGGGCACGGTGAGCGATAGCTATGCCGCTGGTGGCGTCACCGGAACCGGCGCCAGCCGGGGGGGCGTTGATCGGCAGCAGCAACGCCGGCGTGGTCAGCAACAGCTACTGGGACAAGACGACTTCGATCGAGCAGAGCTCGGCCGGCGGGGGCGTCGGCATGACCACCGCGCAGATGAAGGCGCAACTCAACTTCACGTCGCCGACGGCGGCCAACAGCCCCGATTCGCCGGCCTGGGATTTCGCCGGCACCTGGATGATGTACGAGGGGTTGACTTATCCCCTGTTGAGCGACTTCCTGACGCCGATCACGGTGACCGCGAACGACGCGACCAGGATCTACGGACAGGCCAACCCGGCATTCGGCGTGAGCTACTCGACCTCCCCGAACGGCAACGTGCTGGGCACGGCGAGCTTCAGCGGCACCGCCCAGACCGCGACCAACGTGGGCAACTACGCGATCACACCGGGCGGGCTGTATTCGAACCAGCAGGGATTCGTCATCTCCTATGCTGATGGCACGCTGAGCGTCACACCAGCCACGCTGACCCTGATCTCGAACGCCGCCAGCCGCTTGTACGGTGCGACCGAGCCTGCCTTCTCCGGTAGCGTCAGCGGCTTCGTCGCTGGCGACACGCTGGCCTCGGCGACGAGCGGGACCGAGACGTTCGCTACCAACGCCGTAGTGAGCAGCAACGTCGGCAACTACGCCATCACTGGTTCCGGGCTGAGTGCTAACAACGGCAACTATGTCTTCACGCAAGCGGCTGGAAATACTTCGGCACTAAGCATCACGCCGGCGACACTGACGCTGACCTCGAGTGCGGCCACCCGACTCTATGGCGCCGCTGATCCAGCGTTCTCCGGCAGCGTGAGCGGGTTCGTCGCTGGCGACACGCTGGCGTCGGCCACGAGCGGAACCGAGACCTTCTCCACCAATGCCG
>JBDTNU010000333.1:0-4830 GCA_039933535.1 Caldimonas sp.
TGCTGCTGTGGGCGATCAACGACCGCCAGGAATCCGCCGTCTTCAAGCCCTCGCTATTCGACGAAACGAGGCAATCGGAACACGTCTGAGGCGCTTCGCGGCGCCACGAGGCCCCACGGCTCGCGCAGTTCGTCGCCGCTTCGGGCGCCTCGTCGCAGCAAAGCCCCGTTTCGTCGCAACCCGCTATGAACCGTCACGCACGCCTCCTACAGTGCCATCAACGCATCGCAATCGGTGCCTCGATCCTCAGGGAGAACATCATGTCCGACAACATCCTTTCCGCCGTCCTAACCTTCAGCGTGCTCGTCGGTGGCACGGCCGCGATCGGCTCGGAGATGTTCAGCGCCCGCCTAGCCGCGAAGGCGCCGGTGGTGATGCTGCCGGCAGTCACGATCGTGGCGCATCGCTCGGCGGCGCTCGACGTCGTCGTGCTGCCGCGGATGGAGATCACAGGTCGCCGCGACGGCTCGGCCCGCGTCGCGTTCGAATCGCAGGCCAGCGAGCCGCGACGCGTTCAGTAGTCCGGGAAGCGGTCGCCCTCAGGAAGCTGCCCGCCGCAAGGTGGGCAGCTTCTTCTACATCCGCCACCGGAAGCAAGGCTCGAAGCGCGGCCAGGCGGGCCGCGCGCCAGGGACTAGACGCGCTGCATCGAAGCGCGCAAGGCCTCGGTCAACTGCGACAGGCTGTCCAGCACATGAGCCCGGCTTTCGGGCGAAAGACGCGAGTTGCCCGCGGCGCTGCGCAGGCTACCCTGCAATTCGGTGGCCGTCATGCGCACCAGGCTCAGCGCATCGGGAGGCAAGGTGCCCGTGCCCCGCACCAGAAGCGTCTGCACCCGTCTCAGATGCTCGCGTTGCAGGTTGCGGCGCAAGCGATCGATCTCGGCGCCCGTCTTGAGCTCACTCCAGATCGAGTCCTGGAGCGTCTGGTAGACCTCGGGCAGCGAGATGACTCCGCGTTGGCCCGGGGCGACATAGAGCGGCAGGTCGAGCAGGCGCGACGCCGTGCCCGGGCTCATCAGGCGATTGAGCGCCGCTGTCTGAACCTGCAGCACCGCCGCAGGAATGCTCACCAGCCCGCCTCGTTCCCACTCGTTGTAGTCGAGCGAGAGTCCGGTCAGGAACTCAGGCTTGAAGCGAAAGCTGTCGGCGTTGAAGAGACCCTTGGCGAGAAACTTCAGGGCATCGCGCTGCTTGCCCGGCTCGACCGGCGTGAAGGCGGGCCGTCCGGTCGTACCGGGCAGGTCGCGCACGCTGTACATGCCGCCGACGTATTTGCCGACCAGGTCCGCGGAGCGGGCGAGCTGGCGAAAGCCGCTCAGGAGCACGCGCCGCTGGCGCACCGGCTCGTCGCCCAGGCGAGCGCCGCGCTCCTGCACGCGCTGCCAGAGCTCGCGCGACAGTTGCAGGCGCTTCTGGTAGTAGGCCAGCGGGTCGTTGCCGAGGTCGAAACGGTTGACCAGCGGATCGATTCCGTCGTTGCCCGCACCACCGCCCGCGTCGGCATCGTCGGCATAGGCGAGCATGGGCTCGTTGCTGCGCGAAGCGATCCTCTGCAGCTCGGCTTCCTCGTTCGCCGGCGGGATCGACTTGTAGGCGTATTCGATCGCCCAGTAGTCGTAGGGGCCGAGCGTGCTGGGGTTGTAGCTGGCCTGCCTTTCGCCTTTCACCGCCAGGTTGATCGCGTTGTAGTCCATCACCGAACCGGAAATGCTGTTCTTCTCGGTGAAGGCGGCGTCGTCGAGCTGCTTCGCGGTGTAGACGGTGGAGCCTTTGAAGTTGTGCTTCAGGCCGAGCGTGTGGCCCACCTCGTGCATGATCGTGTCCTTGATCACCGCCTGGACGAAGGCCTCGGCCTGCGGGCTGTCGGGATCGAGGTCGCCGCGCGCTTCGAGCACGTCGAGCGCGAAATTCATCTCGCTCGCCGCTTCCTGCGCGTAGTCGCAATACTCGGCCGCCCCATGCTGGAGCCGCGACACGCCCGGCAGGCCGGCCATCGGCGACGTCACCGCGAAGTCTTCGGAGATCGCGCGCCGCGAGCTGCGTCCGAAGACGTCGCTCATGCCGATGTCGGCATCGATGATCTCGCCGGTGCGCGGATCGTCGCGGCTCGGCCCGATCGCGAATCCGACGTCGGCGCCGACGAACCAGCGGATCGACGCATGGCGAGCGTCCATGTTGTCCCAGTTGGCATCGTCGGGTTGCTGCTTGACGACGATCGCGTTGCTGAACCCGATCTTCTCGAAGGCCTTGTTCCACTCCAGGATGCCGGCCTCGACCGACTTGCGATAGCGCACCGGGATGTTCTTGTCGAGCCAGTACACGATCGGCTGTTTCGGCTCGGAGAGCGCGGCCGCCGGGTCGGCCTTTTCGAGCCGCCACCGCTTCACGAAATACTTGCGCGGATTGGCCTTCAGGTCATCGCTGAAGTCAGTGAGCACCTCGGAGAAGTGGCCGAGCCGGGGATCGGCCCGGCGCGCGGGCATCGGCTGCTCGGGCAACTTCGCGAAGCTGTAGACGAAGCCGACGAACAGGCTGCGCGGATCGGGCGTGGTCGACGGCGGCTTGGGCGGTGGCACCGGCGACGGCACCAGCGGCGGAGCCGGCAGGCGCGAGGTCGCGAAATGAATGCGCGCGTTCAGCGTCGTCAGGTCCTCGGTGACGCGGCTGGACTCGAAGAACGAGTTGCCGCGGTCCAGGCCCATCGGCAGGCGATACGCCTGCTCGAGCGCGGTCGAGTAGCCGGGCACGTCGGAAAGCAGGAACGAAGCGTCGACCAGGACCGACTTGCGTTCCGGATGCGGCGCGCTGAGGATCGTCGACGAGCCGATCAGGCTGACCGAGAACGCCTGATCGACGGTGGCCTTCATCGGCGCGTTGTTCGCGACGTAATCGGTGTTCAGCGCGATCAGCTGGATCTGGCTGCTGCCGATCTTGCGAAAGGTCACCAGCCAGGACGGCCCCATCTGGCTGGCGTACAGGCCACGCTCGCCCACCGAGCTCGAGATGTTGACGGTGAGCAGAAAAGGCTCGCCGAGGCGCGCCGTCGGGATCTCCAGCCACACCTTCTCGTCCTTGCGCCAGACCGGCACGAAGCCGGCCTGTTGCGTCGCGCCCTTGATCACGTCGTCGAAGGGCTTGGGTGCGCCGGCGTCGGGTCTTGGCGGCGTGGCGACCGCGGCGAACGGCGCGCTGGCACCGCCGGCGGGAGCGGCAGCGGCAGGCGGCGCAGCTGGCGTGGCCGGGGCCATGACGGTGCAACCTGCGAAGGCCAGCACGGTGGCCGCGGCGAGCAACAAAGGGAGACCGGGCGAACGGGTCACGGAGGGGAACAGAGTCATGGAGATGGGCTCCGAACGTCGAAGGCTCGATTATTCAGCGGCAGAGTGGATGCCGGTCGCCGCCGATTGGTTCAATCGCCGGCACGGCCTGCCGCTGCGGCGCAGGGACCGCGTCGATCAGTGCATCGGCCTGAAGCGCAGCCGCTTGGGCTTGGCGCCTTCTTCGCCGAGTCGCTTCTTCTTGTCGGCTTCGTACTCCTGGTAGTTGCCGTCGAAGAAGAACCACTTCGAGTCGCCCTCGGCGGCCAGGATGTGGGTGGCGATGCGATCGAGGAACCAGCGATCGTGGCTGATCACCATGATCGAGCCGGCGAACTCGAGCAACGCGTCTTCGAGCGCGCGCAAGGTCTCGACGTCGAGATCGTTCGACGGTTCGTCGAGCATCAGCACGTTGCCGCCCGCGATCAGTGTCTTGGCCAGATGCAGTCGGCCGCGTTCGCCGCCCGAGAGGTTGCCGACCAGCTTCTGCTGATCGTTGCCCTTGAAATTGAACTTGCCGAGGTAGGCGCGGCTCGGCATCACGAACTTGCCGACGACCAGGTTGTCGAGCCCGCCCGAGACGTCCTGCCAGACGGTCTTGTCGTTCTCCAGCGACTCGCGGCTCTGCTCGACGAAGGCCATGCGCGTCGTCGCGCCGATCTTCACGTTGCCGCTGTCGGGCTTTTCCTTGCCCGCGATCATGCGAAACAGCGTCGACTTGCCGGCGCCGTTCGGGCCGATGATGCCGACGATCGCACCGGCCGGAACCTTGAAGCTCAGGTCGTCGATGAGCAGCCGGTCGCCGAAGCTCTTGCTGACGTTCTCGAACTCGATCACTTCATGGCCGAGCCGCTCCGCAACCGGAATGAAGATCTCGTTGGTCTCGTTGCGCTTCTGGTATTCGACGTCGGAAAGCTCCTCGAAGCGCGCCAGCCGCGCCTTGCTCTTGGCCTGGCGCCCCTTCGGGTTCTGGCGCACCCACTCGAGCTCCTTCTTCATCGCCTTGGTGCGCGCGTCCTCGGTCTTCTGCTCCTGCTCGAGGCGGGCTTCCTTCTGCTCGAGCCAGGTCGAGTAGTTGCCCTTGTACGGAATGCCCGAGCCGCGGTCGAGCTCGAGGATCCATTCGGCGGCGTTGTCGAGGAAGTAGCGATCGTGGGTGATCGCGACCACGGTGCCGGGAAAGCGAAGCAGGAACTGCTCCAGCCAGTCGACGCTTTCCGCGTCGAGGTGGTTGGTCGGCTCGTCGAGCAGCAGCATGTCGGGCCGCGAAAGCAGCATGCGGCAGAGCGCGACGCGGCGCTTCTCGCCGCCCGAGAGCTGGCCGATGACGGCGTCCCAGGGCGCGAGGCGCAAGGCATCGGCGGCGATCTCGAGCTGCATCTCCGTGTTCTCGCTGCCGGCCGCGGCGATCGTCGCCTCGAGCTCGGCCTGCTCGGCGGCGAGCTTGTCGAAGTCCGCGTCGGGCTCGCCGTATTCGGCATAGACCTCGTCGAGCCGCTTCTTGGCCGCGA
>JBDTNU010000334.1:0-4817 GCA_039933535.1 Caldimonas sp.
TCGCCAGCCCGTTCTGGAAGCCGGTGATGCCGCCGCCGGCGGTGTAGAAGTCGGCCGCCGACTTGGTCCTGGCCGCCGCCCATTTGGTGATGAACAGCGTGCCCATGACGAACGCCGCGAACATGCTGATCGCGGTCCAGTTGGTCGGCTGCTTCTCGGCCTGGCCGAGGTCGGCGCCCGCGGCCAGGGCCGCGCCGCCTGCCGCCATCAGCACGACCGCGGCAAGCACCCTGGCGAGCAACGCGGCGCTCATGTCAGCGCCGCCTTGGCGATCTGCTCGGTCAGTGCGTCGTACTCGCTGTTCGCGCGGCGCACGTAGATGGCAGTGATGATGACCGTGAAGACGATGACCGCCAGCCCGATCGGCATGCCGATCGTCGTCACGCCAGTGCCGATACGGGTCGCGAGGAAGGGCTTGTCGAACGCGACCAGGACGATGAAGCCGTAGTAGACGACGAGCATCGCCAATGTCAGCAGCCAGCCGAAGCGGGTGCGCCGCGCCTTCAGCGCCTGGTAGTTCGGGTCGCTCAGGATGCGTGTCGTCAGGTCGCTCGCCATCGTCCGGTCTCCGTCATTGTTCGTGTTCGCGCGAAGGTCTTTGCATTCGCATGCCGAGGATGGCCGCATCGCGTCGTGAAACATTGCGCGTCGTCAAGGTTCGCGCACCTTCGCGGCCGAAAACCGCGTTCCATGCGTGCAGGCGTGACCCATGATCTGCCATGCCCAGCGCATTCGACTTCTCGTCGTCGCCGTTCGACTGCCTCGACGCCGATGAGCAGCGCCTCGTGCGCGACGGCGTCGACATCGCCTACTTTCGCGAGGGCGAGACGTTGCTCGAGCCGGGTACCCCGCCGACGCATCTGTTCGTCGTCATCAAGGGGCACGTCTCGCAACTCGACGCGAACGAGATCGTCGCGACCTACGGACCGCACGATTGCTTCGACGGCCGTGCCCTGGTCGCGGGGCGCGCGGGCAGCCGCTTCGTGGCCACCGAGGAAGTGCTGGCCTACGAGCTGGCGAAGGCGGCCGTCAACGACCTGATTTCGCGCAACACGACCTTCGGCGCGCTGCTGTTTGCGGACCTCTCGCACAAGTTCGGCGCCCTGGCGCAGCGGCACAGCGAACGCGAAATGCACGCCCTCGCGATGTCGCCGGTCGCGGAGGCGTTCCTGCGCACGGCGCACGTGGTCGACGGTGGCACGAGCATCGTCGGTGTCGCCACGCTGATGCAGGCGGAGCACACGAGCAGCGTGCTCGTGCGCGACGGCACGCGCCTGGGCATCTTCACCAACACCGGATTGCAGCGCGCCGTTCTCGACGACCGCCCGTTGGCCACGCTGGCGGTGCGCGAGCTGGCGACGTTCCGGCTGGTCTCGATCGCGCCGCAGGCGCCGCTCTTCGACGCGCTGGCATTGATGATCCAGCATCAGGTGCATCGCCTGGTCGTCCAGGATGGCGAGCGGATCGTCGGACTGCTCGAGCAGCTCGACCTGCTGAGCTTCCTTTCCAACCACTCGTACCTGATCACGGTGCAGATCGTCCGGGCACGCGACCTGGACGAGCTGCGTGCGCAGGCCGAAAAGATCACCCGCTTCGTCGCCCTGCTGCATCGCGGCGGAACGCGCGTCTTCCAGATCGGCGCCCTGGTGCAGGCGCTCAGCGCCAAGCTGTTCGAGCGCACCTGGCAGCTCGTCGCGCCGCCGGGCTTGCTGGCCGACAGCTGCCTCTTCGTCATGGGCAGCGAAGGGCGCGGCGAGCAGTTGCTGAAGACCGACCAGGACAACGGCCTGATCCTGCGCGACGGCGCGACGACGAGCGAAGCCGACGTGGCGGAAGCCTGCCGGCGCTTTTCGGCGGCCTTGCGCGACTTCGGCTATCCCGACTGCCCCGGCGACATCATGGTCAGCAACCCCGCGTGGCGGCGCAGCGCCAGCGACTTTGCGGCGACGGTGCGCCACTGGTTGCTGCGCCCCGATCCGCAGGGCCTGATGGCCTTGGCGATCTTCATCGACGCCCGCCCGGTCGCCGGCGATGCCTCGTTGCTGGCCGGCGTGCGGTTCGAAGTCGACCGGCTGGTCGCCGCGGATGACGCGTTGCTCGGCCACTTTGCCGCGGCCATCGACTCGTTCCCGGAAGAAACGGGCGGCTGGTGGAATCGGCTGCGCCTGGTCGGCGAGCACGCGAAGCGGACGCTCGACCTCAAGAAGGCAGGCATCTTTCCGATCGTGCACGGCGTGCGCAGCCTCGCGCTGCGCGAGCATGTGCGCGAGACCGGCACGTCGCAGCGGCTCGATGCGCTCGTCGCCGCCGGCCGCCTGCCTGCGGCTTTGGCGAACGATCTCGCCGACAGCCTGCAGTTCCTGATGGGCCTGAAGCTGAAGGCCGGCCTGGCCGAGCTCGATGCCGAAGGCGCCGTGAGCGGCATCGTGCGAACCGAGCGCCTGAGCAGCCTGGAGCGCGACCTGATGAAGGACGCCTTTGCCGTGGTCAAGCGCTTCAAGGCGTTGGTCCGCAACCAGTTCCATATCGAGGAACGGTGACGACCGTCAGGGCGGTGGCGCTGACACCGTGGCATGCCGTGGGCCGATGGCTGTGCGCCTTGCGTCGCGTCTGGTTCCTGTCTCGCCTGAGCGACGCGCACTTCGCGTTCATGGTCGACGCGCCACCTGCCGACGAATGGGTGGCGCTCGACTGCGAGACCACCGGGCTCGACGTGCGTCGCGACCGGATCGTCTCGATCGGCGCCGTGCGAATCGTCGGCAGGCGCCTGCTCACCAGCCAGCGGCTGGAGCTGCTCGTTCGCCCCGAGCGCTCGCTCGAAGTGGCCAGCATGCGCGTGCACCGCCTGCGCGAGCGCGACGTCGCGCAGGGCTTGCCGCCCCAGCAGGCGATGCGCCTGCTGCTCGACTTCATCGGCAGCCGGCCGCTCGTGGGCTACTACCTCGAGTTCGACGTCGCGATGATCAACCGCGAGATCCGGCCGATGATCGGCGTGGGCCTGCCCCAGCAGAAGATCGAGGTCTCGGCGCTGTACTACGACTTCAAGAATCGCCAGCGGCCGGCCCACGCGCGCGATGAAGCGATCGACCTGCGCTTCGCCACCATCATGAGCGACCTCGCCCTGCCCGAGCGCGAGGCCCACGACGCCTTGAACGACGCCGTGATGGCGGGGCTGGCGTTCGTCAAGCTGCGCGAGTGAGGGCGGCGAAGCTCACAAGGACCGGGCGGTGGCGCTGACCCTTCGTCGCTCGGCTCGCTTCGGCAGCAGCGCGATGCAGCCGACGATGAAGACGGCGAGTACCGCGGAGGCCCAGTACCGGCTCAACGCCAGGCCGCCGCTCGCCCGCGGCTTGTCGAGAAAGTCTCCGACCGTGGCACCGAGCGGACGGGTCAGGATGAAGGCTGCCCAGAACAGAATCACATGCGATACGCGGGTCCGGTAGTAGGCGGCAGCCACGACGGCCAGCGCTAGGCCGAAAACCACGGCGCCGCCTTCATAGCCCAGGCCGAGGCCGGCCTCGTGGTCTGCCATCCAGTCTCCCAGCGCCGTGCCCAGCGTCTGCGAGAACATGATCGTCGCCCAATAGAACATCTCCGCCTTTCGGGAGGCGATGTCGGAGACGTCGACCGAGCCGAGCGAGCGATGCCAGAGGTAGAGCGTTCCGAGCAGCGCCGCGAGCAGGATGGAGGATCCGCCCAGGTAGCCGATGCCGAGCGACCGATCGAGAAGATCGGCCAGTGTCGTGCCCGCGGTGGTCGTAGCCACGATCACGGTCCAGAACAGGAACGCGTGATACCGGCGGGCGCCGATCTGTACCCCGACCGCGACGATGAAGACGATGGCGAAGATCGCCGTTCCCACCGCATAGCCGAGGTTCATCGACATCGTGACGGCATCGCCGCCCGTCTCGCCCAGGGTGGTGGCGGCGATCTTGATGATCCAGAACCAGAGCGTGACTTCGGGAACCTTGCCCCACTCGACGTCGTCTTCTTTCATCCAGCACGCAGACTACGGTGTCGCTCATGAGGCATTCGTGGTGCACGCGTCGTGCGACCGTGAAAGTGAGCCACCGAGGCGCCTGCGACGGCACCGATCGACGGCGCGACTCAAGCCGCGACGATCTCGATGCGACGAGGAGCCGCGCCGCCTTCGTGTCGCGAGCGCAGCTGCCCGCATCCCGCCTCCACGTCCTGCCCCGCCGACTGGCGCAGCTTGGTGAGGATGCCGCGGCCGTGCAGCGTGCGCGCCATGGCGAGCGAGCGCTCGGCGCCGGGCCGCGTCAAGGTCAAGCCATCGACGGCGTTGTACGGAATCAGGTTCAGCACCGCATGCCGGCCGGCGAGCAGGCGCACCAGGCCGTCGATCTCGTCGTCGGTGTCGTTGATGCCTTCGAGCAGCGTCCATTGCACCTGCATCGGGTAGCCGGTGGCGCGCGCGTAAGCGTCGCCGAGCGCCACCAGTTCGTCGGGCGCGATGGCGGGCGCGCGCGGCAGCAGGCGCGCGCGCAAGGCCGCATCGGTGCTGTGCAGCGAGAGGGCGAGCGCCGGCTTCACGCGACCTTGCGGCAGGCGTTCGAAGGCACGGCGATCGCCCACGGTCGAGAACACCAGTTGCTTGTGGCCGATGCCGCCGCCGGTGCCGAGCAGGTCGATCGCCTCGAGCATCGCGTCGAGGTTGTGCGCCGGCTCGCCCATGCCCATGAACACGACCTTGGTCACCTCACGAAGGCTGCGCGCGAGAGCGACCTGGGCGACGATCTCTGCGCTGCCGAGCTGGCGCTCGAGGCCGCCGATGCCGGTCATGCAGAACACGCAGC
>JBDTNU010000335.1:0-4792 GCA_039933535.1 Caldimonas sp.
CGACGTTGCCGCCGAGCACGATGTCGGTGCCGCGGCCGGCCATGTTGGTGGCGATCGTGATCACGCCCGGCCGCCCGGCCTGCGCCACGATCTCGGCCTCTCTCGCGTGCTGCTTGGCGTTGAGCACGGCGTGCGGCAGCTTGGTCTTTTCGAGCAGGCCGGAGATCAGCTCCGAATTCTCGATCGAGGTCGTGCCCACGAGCACCGGCTGGCCGCGCTTGTGGCAATCGCGGATGTCCTCGATCACCGCCTCGAACTTCTCGCGGCTGGTCTTGTAGACGAGGTCGAGCTCGTCCTTGCGCACCGTCGGCTTGTTCGGCGGGATGACCACGGTCTCGAGGCCGTAGATCTCCTGGAACTCGTAGGCCTCGGTGTCGGCCGTGCCGGTCATGCCGGAAAGCTTGCCGTACATGCGAAAGTAGTTCTGGAAGGTGATCGAGGCGAGGGTCTGGTTCTCGCTCTGGATCGGCACGCCTTCCTTGGCTTCCACCGCCTGGTGAAGGCCATCGCTCCAACGCCGTCCGGTCATGAGACGGCCGGTGAATTCGTCGACGATCACGACTTCGGGCGTTCCGTTTTCGCCCTTTTGCACAACGTAGTGCTGGTCGCGGTTGTAGAGGTGCCTGGCCCGCAGCGCCGCGTACACGTGGTGCATCAAGGTGATGTTGGCCGGGTCGTACAGGCTCGCGCCTTCCACCAGCAGGCCGGCCTCGCGCAGGAGGCGCTCGGCGTTTTCGTGGCCGTCTTCGGTCAGGAAGACCTGGTGCGTCTTTTCGTCGACGGTGAAGTCGCCCGGGTCGATCACGCCCTCGCCGGTGCGCAGGTCGAGCTCGCCGATCTGCTTCTTCAGTTTCGGTACGACAGCATTGATGCTGACGTACATCTCGGTGTGGTCTTCGGCCTGGCCGCTGATGATGAGCGGCGTGCGCGCCTCGTCGATCAGGATCGAATCGACCTCGTCGACGATCGCGTACGAGAGGCCGCGTGCGACCCGGTCGGCCACGTCCTGGACCATGTTGTCGCGCAGGTAGTCGAAGCCGAACTCGTTGTTGGTGCCGTAGGTGATGTCGGCGGCGTACGCGGCCTGCTTGGCCTCGCGCGGCATCTGCGGCAGATTCACGCCCACCGTGAGGCCCATGAAGGAATAGAGGCGCCCCATCCACTCCGCGTCGCGCCGGGCCAGGTAGTCGTTCACGGTCACGAGGTGAACGCCCTTGCCCGTCAGGGAATTGAGATAGACGGCCAGCGTCGCCATCAGCGTCTTGCCTTCGCCGGTGCGCATCTCGGCGATCTTGCCGTCATTGAGCGCCATGCCGCCGATCAGCTGCACGTCGAAGTGGCGCATCTTCAGCGAGCGCTTGCTGCCTTCGCGGACTGCGGCAAAGGCCTCGGGCAGGATGGCGTCGAGCGCTTCACCACCAGCCACCCGAGTGCGGAACTCCACGGTCTTGGCGCGCAAGGCATCGTCGCTGAGGGCTTCGAATGTCGGCTCGAGAGCGTTGACCTTCTGCACGACTTGCCGGTATTGCTTGAGCAGCCGGTCGTTGCGGCTGCCGAAGATCGAGGTAAGAAGCTTGGGCAACATGCGTGTGTCGGGTCGAAGAATGGCGTGCTCTGTCACGAGGCGGCCAGTGAAGGCCGCGTCGCGGGAGACGAAAGCTCGCTGGGAATTGCGGCCACGGGCCGCGAATGCAAGGGCGTTGCAGGGCGCGGCACGGCGCGCAAGAAGACGAATTTTAACATTCGCGACCGCACGTTAGACTTTTGGGGTGAGTCGCAAACCCGTTGCCACGCCGACCGCCGCCATGCCCATCGTCGAGGTCATGCGCTCGAGCCCGGCGCTGGCCCGGTTGGTCGACCGCCTGCGCGAATCGAACGCCATGTTCGCATCGATCCTGCCGCTGTTGCCGGGCGCCCTCGTCGCGGGCGTGCGGCCCGGACCGCTCGACGAGGCCGGCTGGTCGCTGCTGGGCGCCAACGCCTCGGTCGCCGCCAAGCTTCGCCAGCTCGCGCCGCGGCTGGAAGATCACCTGCGCGAGCGCGGCCACGTCGTGGCGGCGGTGCGGATCAAGGTGCAGCCGCTGTGAAGGATGCCCGCGTGTCGGCGCAGCGGCGGCGCCGGACGTTGAACTCTTGCGCGCCTAATGGCTCCTTTGTCCACCCACCTCAACGCCCTCGCCCATGAACCGACGTGACTTCTCCTCCGCGCTGCTCGTCTCCGGGGCCAGTGCCTCGCTTCTGTTCGCCGGCACCGGCGCGCAGGCCCAGACGCCTGTTCCGGGCGAAGGCCGCGAATACAGCCGGATCGATCCGCCTCAGCAGCCGGCGAACCCCGGCAAGATCGAAGTGCTGGAGTTCTTCACCTACGCCTGCCCCCACTGCGCCGCCTTCGAGCCGATCATCGGACCGTGGGCGAGAAGCCTGCCCGCGGACGTCGCTTTCCGGCGGGTGCCGGTGAACTTTCTGTTTAACGCCGAGAACTTCCAGCGCACCTACTACTCGCTCGAGACGATCGGCATGGTCGACCAGATGCAGCCCAAGGTGTTCGCCGCCGTCCACGTCGACAAGCTGCGCCTCGACAAGCCGGAAGACATCGCCGCGCTGGTCGCGAAGAACGGCGGCGATCCCGCCAAGTTTCTCGCCGCGTTCAAGTCGTTCTCGGTCGCCACCTCGATCGCCCGTGCGAAGAAGATGCAGGCCGACTACAAGATCGAGTCGGTTCCCGGCGTGACGATCCAGGGCCGCTACCTGACCTCGCCGTCGCAGGCCGGCGGCGGTCCGCAAACGCTGGCGGTCGCAGACGCACTGATCGACATGGTCCGCAAGAAGGGATGAACGCCGTGAACCTGCCGCCCCGCCTCGCCACCCTGGTCGTCAAGACCGGCGTCTCGCTGGGGCTTCTGGGCGAGGCAGATCGCGCGCTCGTGCTGGCGCTGGCCGCAACCTCGCTCGAACCGGGTCGCGACTACCGCGAGGCCGAAGTCAACGACAGATTGCTGATCTGGCTCGACGGGCCCGGCGCGATGCTGCGCGTCGATCACGTCGAGCTGCGCCGCTGGCTGGTCGACGCGGGATTCGTCGTACGCGACGGATTCGGCCGCGCCTACCAGCGCGGTGCCGCCGAAACGGCGCGTGCGGATGGCTTGCTCGGACCGTCCACGCTCGAGGAACTTGCTGCCGCCGTTGCCGCACTGCGTGCCGCCAGGGCCGCGCAACGCGAGGCGCAGCGCCACGCGTACGCGAATGCCTGAACCGCTGGCGACGCCGGCTCAGTAGTAGCGAGGTATCGGCCCGTTGTGGGGCGTCTTGCGGTCCGAGAGATCGAGGAAGGCCTGGTCGACGAAGCACCAGCCCCAGCCTTCGGGCGGGTCGTAGCCTTCGATGATCGGATGCTGCGTTGCCTTGAAGTGCTTGGTGGCGTGCTTGTTCTTCGAGTCGTCGCAACACCCGACGTGGCCGCAAGCCCGGCAGATGCGCAGATGCAGCCAGCGATCGCCCATCGCCAGGCATTCTTCGCAGCCGAGCGCGCTCGGCGTCACGGCGAGGATGGTGTGGAGGTGCGTGCACTGGTGGCTCATCGGCGCTTCCCGAAGATGGCGTGATGCGCCAGTCTACGTGCGCTGCGATCAGCCTGCAGCGCGCCCGAGATGCTCGTAGACGATGGCGCAGCCGATGCCGATCAGCACGAGACCGCCGATCACCTCTGCGCGCTTGCCCGCCAGCGCACCGAGCATGCGCCCGACCATCACGCCGATCGTCACCATCACGAACGTCGCCAGGCCGATCGCTGCGGCGATCGGCACGATGCGGACGTCGAGAAAGGCGAGGCCGACGCCGACGGCCATCGCGTCGATGCTGGTCGCGAAGCCGGTCATCGCGAGCACCCAGAAATCGTGTCGCTGCGGCCGCTCTTCCGGTTGCTCCGGCGTACCGAAGCCGGACACGATCATGCGCACGCCCAGGATGCCGAGCAGGCCGAAGGCGATCCAGTGATCCCATGCCGTCACGTACTTGGCCGCCACCAGGCCGAGCGCCCAGCCGACCAGCGGCGTCAGCGCCTCGATGCTCCCGAAGATGAGCCCGGTGCGCAGCGCCTCACGCCAGCGCGGGCGGTGCAGCGCCGCGCCCTTGGCGACGGCGGCAGCGAACGCGTCGGTCGACATCGCGAGCGCAAGCAGGATCACCGAGACGATGCTCACGGTTGCTCCGGGCGTGTGAGGTGTGGGCGAAGAAGGCGCGCACTCGAGCGTCGTCTGGTGCCGGCTCCCGGGATCGAACTGGGGACCTTCCGCTTACAAGGCGGGTGCTCTACCAACTGAGCTAAGCCGGCGCGGATTCGTTGGTCGCGCTGGAGGCGGCGGCAGTATAGGCGCGGCGCGCGCTACTTGACCCGCTTGAGCGACGGACGCTTGGGCGGCGGCTCGGGCGACGGCGGATCCGCGTCCGGCGCGCCGTTGTTGCGCGGCCCCTTCGGCGACACGCCTTCGCTGCGCGCAAGACGCGGACCGGCACGCGCGGCCACCGGCCGCGGCGGCGTCACGTCGTCGGGCCCCGCCTCGACCGTGCCGCCCACGGCGGGAGCGCCCACCGGCATCGGAAACGCCATGCCCTGGCCGTTCTCGCGCGCGTAGATCGCGATCACGTGGTCGATCGGCACTGCAATCTCCCGCGAGCTGCCGCCGAAGCGCGCCTTGAACTCGATCGTCTCGTTGCCGAGCTTGAGCGCGCTGGTCGCCTCGAAGCCGACGTTGAGGACGATCTCGTTGTTCTTCACGTACTCCTTCGGCACGCG
>JBDTNU010000336.1:0-4761 GCA_039933535.1 Caldimonas sp.
CCATGGGCCAGGTCAACCTGATCTGGCAGGGCGACGCCAACGAGCAGGTGCTGCGTTGCCTGGCGCACTGCACGACGCCTGCGACCCCGCTCAACTGCACGGGTCTCGACGCGCTGTGGGTCCGGGAGCTGGCCATCAAGCTCGGCGCCCGCCTCGGCGTGCCAGCCACGATCGTGGGCAGCGAGGCGCCGACCGCCTTGCTCTCCGATGCGAGCGAAGCGGCGCGCCTGTTCGGCCCGCCTCGGGTGGACATCGAGACCATGATCGACTGGGTCGCCGACTGGGTGGCCAACGATGGTCCGAGTCTCGGCAAGCCGACCAAGTTCGAAGTTCGCGATGGCACTTTCTGACGCGCTGGTGCGCGATTCGCAAGGCGCGACCCGCGCGGCGCTGCGGCTCGTTGCGCTGACTCACGGGGACATCGAAGCCGGCCTTGCGCTTTCCGATGCGGCGGGCTGGAACCAGACAGCCGATGACTGGGCGCTCTTCATGGAGCGCGGTCACGCGATCGGCTTTCGCGACGATGCGAGCCGGCTCGTCGCGACGGCGGCGGCATTGCCCTATGGCGCGAGCGCCGGCTGGATCTCGATGGTGCTCGTCGCCGACGCGTGGCGGCATCGCGGTCTTGCCAGCGACCTGATGGGCGCGTGCATCGATCGCCTGCGCGCCGCGAGAGTCGTTCCCTTTCTCGACGCCACGCCGGCGGGTGCTGCGGTCTACGCGCGGCTCGGCTTCGCGGGCGGATTCGAGATCGATCGGTGGGAGTGGCGGGCTTCAACGTCGGCGGCAGCCATCGCCGACGATTCGACGCCGCCCGACGCGCGTTCACTCGATGCGGCCGGCAGCGTCGACCTCGACGCCATCGCCGCGCTCGATCGTGCAGCGACAGGCATCGATCGGCGCTTTCTGCTCGAGAGCTTTCTGGCGCGGCCGGACACACGGGCCTGGCTTTCGGGCGAGGGCGAAGGCAGCGGCTTCGTGATCGCTCGCGCCGGCCGTCGCGCGACGCAGATCGGCCCGCTCGTGGCCAACAACACGAGCCAGGCGATCGCGCTCCTCGCGAGCGCATTCGCCTCGGCGCGCGCGGTCGCCGGACGCAGCGTCCTCCTCGACCTGCCGCGCTGTCGCGTCGAGGTCGCCGCATGGCTCGAGGCGCACGGTTTCGTGCGCCAGCGGCCGTTCGTTCGCATGTCGCTCGGCGCAACGCACGTGCCCGCGCCGGGCGACACGAGCTTCATCCTCGCCGGGCCGGAGTTCGGCTGATGGCCGCGATGCCGCCACGCGCCAGCGACGCCGTCGACATCGATGCGTGGCGCGACATCGCCGCGCTGCGCCGCCGTCTGCGCGAGGGCCTGGCCATACCCGCGCATCCGCTTGCGCTCGATGCCGCGCGCCAGTACGACCCGAGGCGGCAACGGGCGCTGACCCGCTACTACCTCGACGCCGGCGCCGGCGGCCTCGCGGTCGGCGTGCACACCACGCAGTTCGCGATTCGCGAAGCCGGCCTGTACGAGCCGGTCCTGCGCGACGCCATCGACGCCGCGCGTCAGTGGCCGCGCGACGCCGCGCCGCCGGTGATGGTGGCCGGCCTATGCGGCGGCACGCTGCAGGCGGTTGCCGAAGCGCGCCTTGCGGTCGGGCTCGGCTATCACGCCGGCCTGCTCAGCCTGGCGGCGCTGAAAGGTGCGAGCGACGACGTGCTGATCGCGCACTGCGAGGCAGTCGCGCGCGAGATCCCGCTGATCGGCTTTTATCTGCAGCCGGCGGTCGGCGGGCTCGACCTCGGCGCCGCGTTCTGGGCCCGCTTCGCGGCGATCGAACGGGTCGTCGCGATCAAGGTCGCGCCGTTCAATCGCTATCGCACGCTCGACGTCGTTCGCGGCGTCGTTGCAGCCCGCGCCGAAGACCGCGTCGTGCTCTACACCGGCAACGACGATCACATCGTGCTCGACCTCGTCACGCCGTTCGTGGCGATCCGCGATGGCGCGCCGGTCACGCTGCGCTTTCGCGGCGGCCTGCTCGGGCACTGGTCGGTGTGGACCCGGAGTGCCGTCGATCTGCTCGAGCGATGCAAGGCGGCGGTCAAGGTCGCCGACACGGGCGACGCCGTCCCGACGGCGTTGCTCGCGCTCGACAGTCGCGTCACCGATTGCAACAGTGCTTTCTTCGATGTCGCCAACGACTTTCGCGGTTGCATCGCCGGCTGCCATGAAGTGCTGCGTCGGCAAGGCCTGCTCGCGGGCACATGGTGCCTCGACCCCGAAGAAGGGCTGAGCCCGGGCCAGGCGGACGAGATCGACCGTGTGTTGCGCAGCCATGCCGACCTCGGCGACGACGCCTTCGTCGCCGTCAACCTCGAGCGCTGGCTCCGCTGATCGATTGGTCGCCAACCGCTCGGCGCATCTCGAATCATCTTGGGGACTTCTGGCCCCAAAATCAGCTTCATGGCGATAGCGATCCCCGCGCCGCGGGTCCAGGTTCTCGGCGTCGACGCGTTCGAGCAGCCTTTCCGCTTGCGCATGCCGTTTCGCTTCGGCGTGATCACGCTCACCGAGGGCATCCAGGCGATCGTGCGCGTCCAGGTGCGGCTCGAGGACGGGCGCGAAGGCTTCGGCTACGCCGCCGAAATGCTCGCCGCGAAGTGGTTCGACAAGAATCCGCTGCTGACCGACGCGCAAAACCAGCACCAGCTGAGGAAAGCGATCGAGATCGCCTCCGAGGCTTACCTCGCTGCCCCGTTGTCGACCGCGTTCGAGCTGTTCGCCGACAACTACCGGCATCAGATCCGCGCCGGACGCGAGCTCGAGCTGCCGCCGCTCGTTGCAAGCTATGGCAATGCCCTGCTCGACCGGGCCGTGATGGACAGCATCTGCCGCCTGGTCGGCGCGAGCTTCTGGACGGCGATGCGCAGCAACCTGGCGGGCATGGCGCCGCACCCGATCATTCCCGACCTCGGCCAGTTCGACTTCACGACCTTTCTCGCCGGCCTCGAGCCGGTGCGCAGCATCGAGGCGCGACACACGGTCGGCCTGGTCGACCCGATCGACTCCGGCGACCAGGCGCCGGGCTCCCGCGTCGACGACGGCCTGCCCGAGACGCTCGAGGAAGTGATCGCCGCGTACGGCCAGCGCTGGTTCAAGCTCAAGGTCAGCGGCGACCGCCAGGCCGACATCGAACGGCTGGTCAGGATCGCCGGCGTGCTCGACAAGATCGAGGCGCCGCTGCACGTCACGCTCGACGGCAACGAGCAGTACGACGACGTCGACGCCGCGGTGGGCCTCTGGGAGGCGATGGAGGCCGAGCCGGCGCTGCACAAGCTCTGTGCCGCGACGCTGCTGATCGAGCAGCCGATCAAGCGGCAAGTGGCGCTCGCGCGCAGCGTCGCGCCGCTGGCGCGGCACCGGCCGGTGATCATCGACGAATCGGACGGCGAGCTCGATTCCTTCGTTCGCGCCCGCTCGCTCGGTTATGGCGGTGTCTCGTCGAAGGACTGCAAGGGCTTCTACAAGTCGATCGTCAACCTTGCCCGCTGCCGCATCTGGAACGCCGCCGACGACGCATCGTTCTTCCTCTCCGGCGAAGACCTGACCACGCAGGCCGGACTCGCCGTGCAGCAGGACCTGGCCCTGGTCGCCCTGCTCGGCCTGGCCGACGTCGAGCGCAACGGCCACCACTTCATCGACGGCTTCACCGGCCGTCCCGAAGCCGAGGCTCGTGCCTATCTCGAGGCGCACCCCGACCTGTACCACGCCGACGGCGGCGAGCCGCGGCTTCGCATCCGCGCCGGCCGGCTCGCGCTCGACTCGCTCGACTGCAAGGGCTTCGGCAGCGCCGTCGTGCCCGACCTGTCGACGACAGCACGCATGCAGAAGGCCGAATGGCCGCCGGCCGCGGCCGAGCCGCCTCACTCCATCCCGAGCAGCTTGTAGATGCGCCGCGTGTAGGCGCCGAAGGTCTCGTGGGTCTTGAGGTCGAGCGTGCGCGGATGCGGCAGCTCGATCGTGAAGTTGTCGGCCATTCGCGCCGGGCCGGCCGTGAAGACGACGACGCGGCTGCCGAGAAAGACGGCTTCCGAGATGCCGTGCGTCACGAACAGGATGGTCTTGCCCGACTGCTTCCAGATGCGCAGCAGCTCGAGGTTCATCTTCTCGCGCGTCAGGGCGTCGAGCGCGCCGAAGGGCTCGTCCATCAGCACCAGCTTGGGATCGTGGATCAGTGCGCGAGCGATCGCGGCGCGTTGCTGCATGCCGCCCGAAAGCTCGTAGGGGCGCTTGTTCTCGTCGCCGGCCAGGCCGACCAGCGCGAGCAGGTCGCGCGCCCGCTCGCGGCTCTGCTTCTCGGGCAGGCCGAGGATCTCGGCCGGCAGCAGCACGTTGTCGATGACGGTCCGCCACTTCAGCAGGAGCGGTTGCTGGAACACCATGCCGACGTCGCGTGCCGGGTCGAAGGGGAAGGCCGGCGAGCCGATCGTCACCGTGCCGGCGTCTTGCGCGTGCAGGCCGGCCAGGATCTTCAGCAGCGTGCTCTTGCCGCAGCCCGAGGGCCCGACCAGGCAGGCCAGCTCGCCCGGCATCACGTCGAAGCTGGCGTTCGAGATCGCGAGATGCGCGGTCGGACCCTTGCCGTAGCTCTTGGCGACGGCGTCGAGGTGGATGAAGGGTTCGGGCTTCACTCAACTCACCCGTGCATCGGGCACGACCAGCGCTCGCTCGAGCACCAGCACCGCACCGTAGAGCAGCATGCCGATCAGCGTGATGAGCA
>JBDTNU010000337.1:0-4743 GCA_039933535.1 Caldimonas sp.
GGGCTGGTCGACATCGACCCGAAGAACTACTACGGCGCGGCCAGCGACTACAACGCCAGCAGCGCGACCTACGCGACCCTCGACCACGTGCACCGCTTCAAGGGCGAGGGTCGGCTGCACACGACCCTGCGCAACGGCTTCTACGACCGGGATCAGCGCGCCAGCGCGATCCGCTTCTGCGTGCGCTCGGTCAACGGCGCCGGCGTCGTCACCAACCCCGACTGCCCGGCCGTGCCGCCGACGCAGTCGACGATCAACGACTCGACGCCGCTCGTGCGCGGCACCAACAACAAGGTGCAGGACCTGCACACCACCTACGCCCAGAGCGACTACAGCAACGCGTTCTCGCTCCTCTCGATGCGCCACGAAGTGCTCACCGGGATCGACCTGGCGCGGGAGAAGTTCGACAACTTCAACGTCGGCGCACTGCCGGCGGGCGTCGTCCTCGACAAGAACACGCCGCGGCCGACGCTCGGCCGACCGGACGACGGCACGTCCGTCGACGAAAGCCAGCGGATCAAGCGGATCGCCGCCGACTTCGACGCCAACGCGCTCGGCATCTACGTGCAGGACCTGGTGCAGGTGGCGCCGGCGTGGAAGGTCCTGGCCGGCCTGCGCTGGGACCACTTCCACGGCACCTATCGCACCTACTCGACGGCCACGTCGGCGGCGACGCCAGTGATCGGCACCCAGACCGCCAACCGCGAGCGCACCGACACCCCGTGGAGCAAGCGCGCCGGCCTGCTGTACCAGCCGAACGACCGGATGTCGTTCCACTTCTCGTACGGCACGTCGTTCAACACCTCGGGCGACACCTACCAGTACGACACCCAGACGGTCAACACACCGCCCGAGAGCAGCGAGAACCTCGAGCTCGGCGCGAAGCTCGACCTGTTCGACGGCAACCTCAGCACCCGCCTTGCCGTCTTTCGGGCGACCAAGTTCCACGAGAGGAATCGCGACCCGGACAGCGCTGCCGATGCGGCGCTCCTTTCCGGCAAGCGCCACACCGCCGGCATCGAGCTCGATCTCGCCGGCCGGATCACGCCGCGCTGGGAGGTCTACGGCTCGTATGCCTGGACGCCGATCGCCCGCATCGACGTCGGCGCGCCGGGATCGGTGCCCGGCGTGGGCGAAGGCGAAGGCACGCGCTCGTCGATGACGCCGCGCCACAGCGGCACGATCTGGTCGACCTACCAGGTGAGCGAGAAATTCCGCTTCGGCGGCGGCCTGAACGCGCGCAGTTCGCAGACCCCGAACCGCAACCCGGCCGGCATCGTCGCGCCCAAGTTCGTGACCGCCGACCTGCTCGCGGAGTACGCCTTCAGCGAACAGACCTCGATCAAGGCCAACTTGCTGAACGTGACCAACAAGCTCTACGCCGATTCGCTCTACACCGGCCACTACATTCCCGGCCAGCCCCGCACCTTCTTCGTGACCGTGGCCACGAAGTTCTGATCGAAAGGAAATCATGAACGGCAAGTCGCTCGTCATCGCCGCCGCCCTCGCCTGCCTCGCGGGTGGTGCGCTCGCCCAGCACGCCGAAAAGTGCGAGGAGATCCCGAAGGACCAGTGGCGGCCGCAGGCCGACCTCGAGCGAAAGCTCGGCAACCAGGGCTGGAAGATCAGCCGGGTCAAGATCACCAACGGCTGCTACGAGGTTTACGGCCGGGACGAGAAGAACAACAAGGTCGAGACCTTCTTCCATCCGAAGACCTTCGAGGTCGTCACCGCGCCGAAGTGAGGTGAGGACGCGCCGGGTCTGGGATCCGGCGGTTCGCGTCCTGCACTGGGCGCTCGCCGCCTCGTTCGCGCTCGGCTGGGCGACGACCGAGTGGCTCGGCGGCTGGCACCAGCCCGTCGGCTATGCGGCGCTGGCGATCGTCGCGGCGCGGATCGTCTGGGGCTTCACCGGCCCGCGCTACGCGCGCTTCGCCCAGTTCGTGCGCGGCCCGCGCGCCACCTTCGACTACGCGCGCCGCTGGCTGGCCGGCCGGGAGGCCCGCTTCCTCGGCCACAACCCGCTCGGCGCCTGCATGGTGCTGGCGCTGTTCGCCTGCGTCGGCGGACTCGCCCTGACCGGATGGCTGTACACCACCGATCGCTTCTGGGGCGACGAAACGGTCGAGCGCATCCACGTCGCGCTCGCCTGGACGATGCTCGCGCTGGTGGTCCTGCACGTCGCCGGCGTGGCGCTCGCGAGCTTTCGTCATCGCGAAAATCTCGTCGCGGCGATGCTCACGGGGACCAAGCGCGAGGCCGAAGAGCACGACGTCGACTGACTTGAGTGACGCGCGCCAACGACAAAACGCGACTTCCACTCTGAAGAATGCGTGTCTCACGAGTGAAATCAGCTTCTCACTCCTCTATACACGCAGTACTATTCGCCTCGCGCGGAAGCAGGAGAAATGAAAGCCCACGCGGCTTTCGCCCACTCCGAGCACATCAACCAATCTATTGATGGAGAGAATCAACATGGCAACTGCGAAGAAAGCGGCGAAGAAGGCTCCGGCCAAGAAGGCGGCGCCCGCCAAGAAGGCTCCGGCCAAGAAGGCGGCACCGGCCAAGAAGGCGGCTCCGGCGAAGAAGGCCAAGGCTCCGGCCAAGAAGCGGACCCCGAACGCGGCGTTCATGAAGGCGATGACGCCGAGCCACGCGCTCGCCGCGATCATCGGCGACAAGGCGCTGCCGCGGACCGAGGTCACGAAGAAGGTCTGGGAATACATCAAGAAGCACAACCTTCAAGACGCGGCCAAGCGGACGATGATCAACGCCGACGCCAAGCTGAAGGAAATCTTCAAGAAGGCTCAAGTCTCGATGTTCGAGATGACGAAGCTGATCAACAGCCACCTGAGCTGACGCGTTTGCGGGCGGCCGCGGCCGCTGCGCAGATCTGGGAATGGGCCGGTGCTTGCACCGGCCTTTTCTTTGGCAATGCCGGTCCCGTGTTGGCGATCTCTCTGTAGGACGATCTCCGACGCAATGCTCGCGTCCTCCGACGTGCGGGTGGATGTGGCGCTTCGATACTCCATGCGTTTCGAATCGAGTCGCAAGGAGACTGCCATGAACACCCGCCAACTTTCTTCCATCGCCCAGGCCGTCGCTCTGTCGGTCGGCACATTGCTGTACTGCGGCGGCGCCGTTGCCGCAGGCGACCGCGCTGCCTACGACCAGGCCAAGTCGTCCGCGCGGGCCACCTACGACGCCGACAAGAAGGCCTGCGATTCGATGGGCGGCAACGCCAAGGACATCTGCGTCGCCGAAGCGAAGGCCAAGCGCACGCGGACCGAGGTCGAAGCCGAAGCCGCCTGGCAAGACACGCCCAAGGCACGCGAGCACGCCGTCCACGAAATCGCCGAGGCCGACTATCAGGTCGCCAAGGAACGCTGCGACGACAAGGGTGGCAACGCCAAGGACGTCTGCGTCAAGGAGGCCAAGGCCGCGATGACGACCACGGTGGCGGACGCCAAAGCCAAGAAGGTGGGCACGGAGGCGCGCATGGACGCCAACAAGGACAAGCGCGACGCCGACTACAAGGTCGCGGCCGAGAAGTGCGATGCGCTCGCCGGAGATGCCAAGAGCGCCTGCGTCGCCGACGCCAAGGCGCGCTTCGGGAAGTAAGCCGTCTCCTGCCGCGCCGTGAGGCGCGGCTCCCGTAGCCGCGATGCGGCCGGGTCGTGTCGGTTACGCCAGGCGCCGCTCGAGGAAGTCGAGCCGGTCCTGGCCCCAGAACAGTTCGCCGTCGAGCATGTAGCTCGGCGCGCCGAACACGCCGGCTTCGATCGCGCGTTGCGAGTCGGCCTCGTAGCGTTCATGCACGGCCTGCGATTGCGAATCGTCGAGCCGGCGCGCCGCCAGGCCCGCCTCTTCGAGCATGGCCTGCAGCACCGCCGGATCGGCGATGTTGCGTTGCTCGACCCAGACGCCGCGCATGATCACGCCGGCAATCTTCATCGCCGCGTCGGTGCCGTCGGCGCCGTCGACGGCGATGATCAGCTTGGCGGCATCGTGGCCGTCGACGGGAAAGTAGCTCGGCTTCAGATTGAGCGGCCGGCCGAGGTATTCGCTCCAGCGCTTCAGCTCGACCAGTCGGTAGTCCTGTCGCTGCGGCGCGCGCTTGGCGAGCGGCAGGCCGCCCGAGACCGGGAAGACACGGCCGAGGTCGACCGGCAGCACATTGACCGTCGCGCCTGCGGCCTTGGTGATTTCGGCGAAGCGCTCATGACCGAGATAGGTCCAGGGCGATTGCGGCGAGAGGTAGTAGTCGATGGTCGTGCTCACGCGGCGTCTCCTGCTTCGTTGGCGGCGCTGAGTCTAGCCGCGTCCTCGCGCGACGCGCTCAGGGCGCGAGCAAGGGCTTCAGATAGCGTCCGGTATAGCTTGCCGGGTTGGCGGCGACCTGTTCGGGCGTGCCCTCGGCGACGACCTGGCCGCCGCCCGCGCCGCCTTCGGGACCCATGTCGACGACCCAGTCGGCGGTCTTGATGACGTCGAGGTTGTGCTCGATCACGACGACCGTGTTGCCGGCATCTCGAAGGGCGTGCAGCACCTTCAGCAGCAGGTCGATGTCGGCAAAGTGCAGGCCGGTCGTCGGCTCGTCGAGGATGTAGAGCGTGCGGCCGGTGTCGCGCTTGGAGAGCTCGAGCGCGAGCTTGACGCGCTGCGCTTCGCCGCCCGAGAGCGTGGTGGCGCTCTGGCCGAGCCGGATGTAGCCGAGGCCGACGTCGAGCAGCGTCTGCAGCT
>JBDTNU010000338.1:0-4736 GCA_039933535.1 Caldimonas sp.
CGAGCCCGTCGCGGTCGATGAAGTCCTCGTTGCAGCGCGGCTTGGTCTGGTGCTGGGCCGACAGCCGGGTGAAGCCTTCGTTGCGAAAGCTCTGCGAATAGCGCGCCGCGAAGCGAAGCGGTCCGAGCTTGGAGCCGTCGTAGCTTTCGTGGCGCAGCGAGATCGTGCCGGTGTTGAAGTCGCCGACGAAGATGCGCGTGTCCATCACGCAGTCGGAACGCTCGAAGTCGAGCCCGCCGGTGCGCGACGGCTCGCTCGATCCCCAGCACCGCATGAAGACATCGGGCGGCACCGGCACCTGATAGCGAGGATGCGTGGCCGGCTTCCAGCCCTGCTGGATGAAGCGCTCGGTCAGGAGCGCCTGGTGCTTCTGCAACTGCTCGTCGACGATGCCGTAGGCCGGCCCGCTCAATGGCGGGGCGTCCTTGCCGCGCGCGAGCAGCGCCGACGCGAACGCCGCCGGCACGAGAAAGCTCACCTGCTCGCCGTCGACGCGTCGCGCGACGTTGATGCCGATGACGTGGCCTTCCTCGTCGAGCGCCGGCCCGCCGCTCATGCCGCCAGAGAGCGCGCCACCGAAGAAGATCTGCGGATAGAAGCTTCGCTTGACCAGGCCGTTGTACGTGCCTTGCACCACCGCGAAGCCGACGTCGAGCGGGTTGCCGAGCGAATAGATGCGCTCGCCTTGCGCCAGCGGCTCGGCCTCCGGACGAAACGCGAGTGCGTCGAAGCGGCTGCCACCGGCGTCGGCCGCCTTGAGCAGGGCGAGGTCGTGCAGCACGTCGAGCTGCAGGATCTGCAGCGGCGCCTCGCGGCCATCGGCAGTGACGTAGACCAGGTCGTGGCGCTCGGGCTTGAGCGCAGCTTCGCTGACGACGTGGAAGTTGGTGACGATCAGGCCTTCCTTGGTCACGAAGAAGCCCGACCCCACCGAGGTCTGGCTGGCGCGGCCCTTGAGCACGGTGCGGATCTGCACGAGCTGCGAGCGCGCCTGCTCGTAGATCTTTTTGGCCGAGAGCGAGACCGGCGCGGCGGCTGCGGCACCAGCCGCTGAAGTCGCCGCCTCGGGAGACGAAGGGGCGGGCGGTGCGGACGCCGCCGTGGGCCGGGTGGGTTGGCCTGGCGGCGCGGCCGAGGCGACCGGCGTCACCGAGGCGAGCAGAACCGACACGAAAAGAAGAAAGGGCCGGCGCAAACTCATCCAAGGGCATTCTACGAGTGCCCTGCAAGACCCGCGGCCCTGCGCTGGCGGGGGTTGATCAGGGTTCGCGCTGCGGTGCGCGTTCGCTACAGTCTGGCCCCTGATCATCCCGGAGATTTGAAGATGCGCCGCCGCACGCTCCTATCCGCCAGCGCCGCCGCGCTGGCCCTGCCGACCCTGACCTGGGGCCAGGCCGTCGAGAAGCCCAGGCTCACGCTCGCGGTCGGCGGCAAGAACCTGCTCTACTACCTGCCGCTCACCATCGCCGAGACGCAGGGCTACTTCAAGACCGAGGGGCTCGAGGTCACGGTCGCCGACTTCGCCGGCGGCTCGCGCGCCCTGCAGGCGCTGGTCGGCGGCAGCGCCGACATCGTCTCGGGCGCCTTCGAGCACACCATCAACATGCAGGTCAAGGGCCAGCGCCTGCGTGCCTTCGTGCTGCAGGGCCGGGCGCCGCAGATCGTCCTCGGCATCAACCCGAAGACGATGCCCAACTTCAAGTCGGTCGCCGACCTGAAGGGCAAGAAGCTCGGCGTCACCGCGCCGGGCTCGTCGACCAACGTGCTCGCCAACTTCGTGCTCGGCAAGGCCGGGCTGAAGCCGGGCGACGTCTCGATCATCGGCGTCGGCGCGGGCAGCGGCGCGGTCGCGGCGATGCGCTCCGGCCAGATCGACGCGATCTCCAATCTCGATCCCGTGATCACCCTGCTGTCGCGCTCGGGCGACCTGAAGATCATCTCCGACACGCGCATCGTCGCCGAGGCCGACAAGGTCTTCGGCGGGCCGATGCCGGCCGGCTGCCTCTACACGCAGCAGACCTTTCTCGACAAGTACCCGGCCACCGCGCAGGCGCTCGCCAACGCGATCGTGCGCGCCGACAAGTGGATCCAGAACGCCGGCCCGGGCGACATCATCAAGGCCGTGCCCGAGAACTACCTGCTCGGCGACCGCGCGGTCTACGTCGACGCGTTCCTCGCCGCCAAGGGCGCCCTGTCGATCGACGGGATGATCCCCGAGGCCGGCCCTGAGACGGCGCGCCGCGCCCTTGCCAGCATCGATCCCGAGATCGCGGGCGCGAAGATCGACCTTGCGGCGATCTGGACCAACGACTACGCCAGGCGCGCCAACGCGAAATTCCCTAAGGGCTGAGGCGCCTGCAGGAGGTTCCCGCCATGTCCGACGCGCGGCACGATCCCGGCTACCTTCCGCTCAATCGCAGCGAGGCCCTCACCGACGGCATCTTCGCCGTCGCGATGACCCTGCTCGTCATCGAGCTCAAATTGCCCGAGCACGGACTCGTCCACTCGGCCGAGGACCTGCACGCGGCCCTGCTCTCGCTGCTGCCGAAGGCGATCGCCTGGGTGCTGAGCTTCTTCGTGCTGGCTTTGTTCTGGATTGGCCACCACCGTGTCTTCGCTTACGTGCGGCGGGCTGACGCGCGACTGGTAGTGCTCAACCTGCTCGAGCTTTCAGCCGCCAGCCTGATGCCGTTCTCCTCGGCGCTCTCGGGCGAGTTCGGGGGCCAGCTGGTGTCGCAGGTCGTCTACTCAGCGAACATGGCCGCGCTCGGCATCACCGCGCTGCTCGTGCTGCGCCACGTGCGACTGCACCCCGAGCTCTGCGCCGCGCCGATGCCGGTCGGCGTCTTCGAAGGAGCGCGGATGCGCATCCTCGGCGTCGTCGCGGTGAGCGCGGTCGCGGTGGTCATCGCGGCGCTGGTGCCCGTACCGGCGATCGGCAACGCGGCGTTCATGCTGATGGCGGTGATCAGTCCCTGGTCGCGCCGGCTCGAGCGGCGCCACGCGTCGCTTGGGACCGGTCCCGCGACAGCGAAATCATGACGCCGGTCGCCACGGCCCCGCCGGCCCTGGCGCTGCGCGGCGTCTCCTGCACCTTCCTCGCCAAGGACGATCCGGGCCAGCGCTACACCGCGGTGCGCGATGTGACGCTCGCGGTCGGCGCCGGCGAGTTCGTCTCGGTGGTCGGGCCGACCGGTTGCGGCAAGAGCACGCTGCTCAACGTCGCGGCCGGCCTGCTCGGCCCGAGCACCGGAACCGTCGACGTGTTCGGCGAAAAGCTGGTCGGCATCAATCGGCGCGCCGGCTACATGTTCCAGGCCGACAGCCTGATGCCATGGCGCACCGCGCTCGGCAACGTCGCCGCGGGGCTCGAGTTTCACGGTGCGGACGACGCCTCGGCGCAGGCGCTCGAGTGGCTCAAGCGCGTCGGCCTCGGCGGCTTCGGCGATCGCTATCCGCACCAGCTCTCGGGCGGCATGAGAAAGCGCGTCAGCCTGGCGCAGACCCTGGTGCTCGACCCCGACATCATCCTGATGGACGAGCCCTTCTCGGCGCTCGACATCCAGACCCGCCAGCTGATGGAAAACGAAGTGCTCGCGCTCTGGGCCGAGAAGAAGAAGGCGGTGCTCTTCATCACCCACGACCTCGACGAAGCGATTGCCATGAGCGACCGCGTCGTCTGCCTCTCGGCCGGGCCGGGCTCGCATCCGATCGGCGAATTCGCGATCGACCTGCCGCGGCCGCGCGACGTCGCCGAGGTGCGCGCCACGCCGCGTTTCGTGGAGCTGCACAAGGCGATCTGGGACGTGCTGCGCGAAGAAGTGCTGGCCGGTTATCGCCAGCAGCTCGCCGCATGACGTCATGAAATACCTCCGCGTCTGGCAGCTCGGCCTGCTCGTCGTCATATTCGTCGTCTGGTACCTGCTGACGACGCCCGGCCTGCTGCCCAACTTCATGTTCGAGAACGACCGCCAGGCGGCGTTCTTCTTCGGCGAGCCGCTGAAGATCTTCGAGCGCATCTGGCAGTGGTTCTTCGGCCATGCCGACATCTACGAGCACTTGTGGGTCACGCTCGTCGAAACCGTGCTGGCGTTCGTGATCGGCACCGCGCTCGGCCTCGGCTTCGGCCTCTGGCTTGCGCTGAGCCCGATGGCCGGCGCGATCGCCGATCCCTACATCAAGGCGCTCAACAGCATGCCGCGCGTGATCCTCGCGCCGATCTTCGCGGTCTGGTTCGGGCTCGGCATTGCCAGCAAGGTCGCGCTCGGCGTCACGCTGGTCTTCTTCATCGTCTTCTTCAACGTCTACCAGGGCGTCAAGGAAGTGAGCCCGGTCGTGCTCGCCAACGCGCGCATGCTCGGCGCATCGCAGCGCCAGCTGCTGCGCCACGTCTACCTGCCGAGCGCGACCAGCTGGGTGTTCAGCTCGCTCCACACGTCGGTCGGCCTGGCATTCGTCGGCGCGGTGGTCGGCGAATACCTCGGCTCGTCGCGCGGCGTCGGCTACCTGATCCTGCAGGCCGAGGGCTCGTTCGACATCAACACCGTGATGGCCGGCATCCTCGTGCTCACCGTGTTCGCGCTTGCGCTGGATGCGGCGGTTGGCCGGATCGAGAAACGACTGATGCGCTGGCAGCCGGCCGCCGGCGAGACCGAGAAGCTCTAGCCGGCCTTACTTCGACGTCGGCATCGCGAACTCGGCGCCCTTGGGCGTCGACGCCGGCCAGCGCTGCATCA
>JBDTNU010000339.1:0-4715 GCA_039933535.1 Caldimonas sp.
GTCGCGCTCGGTGTCGAGCACGCGATGCGGATAGGCGTTGCGGCTCAGGAACTGCTGCAGGCGCAAGGTGTCTGCGCTGTGCGCGGGACCGACGATGATCACGCCGCCGTGCACGTGCCGGATCAGGCCGACCCTGCGCAGGATGAACGCGCGCATGATGATCTCGCCGATGTCGGGCTCGCTCGACACCAGGCGCCGGAAGTCGGCGCGCTTGATGCGAACGATCCGGCTCGGCGCGCCGGTGCGGCCGCTGACCAGCACCTGCCGGTCGTTGAACAGGTCGAGCTCGCCGGCGAACTGCCGTTCACGCACTTCGGCAAAGACCTGCGGCTGGCTTTGCTCGTCGTAGTCGAAGATCTCGATCACGCCTTCGAGCACGAGAAAGAAATCGACGCCGCGGTCACCGCGCGAAAAGACGACCGCGTTCGCTTCGAACGTCTCTTCGCTGCCGTAGGTGCCGATGCGCGCCACCATGTCGGCCGACAGGCGCGGAAAGGTCTGCGCTTCGCGCTCGTACGGATCGGCCGGGTCCGCCTCGGTGCCGGCCGGACGGTTGCGGTAGGAGCTCTGCGATGCGTCGGTGGTCATGCACCGAGTCTACGGAAGGAGGCGTCTGCCTGGCCTCTTCCGAATGGGCGATGCGTGCCTGGGCTAGGCGGCCACGAACTTCAACGCCACGCCGTTGTTGCAATAGCGCTTGCCGGTTGGCTTCGGACCATCGTCGAAGACGTGGCCTTGATGTCCCTCGCAGCGCGCGCAGTGGTATTCGGTGCGCGGGATGATCATCTTCACGTCGGTCTTGGTCAGCACCGCGCCCGGCAGCGAGGTGTAGAAGCTCGGCCAGCCGGTGCCGCTTTCGAACTTGGTGTCTGAGGAGAACAGCGCCAAGTCGCAGCCGAGGCAATAGAAGGTCCCCTTGCGATGCTCGGCGTTGAGCGGGCTCGATCCGGGGTACTCGGTGCCCTCGTGGCGCAGCACGTCGTAGGCTGGCGCCGGCAGGCGCTTCTTCCATTCGGCGTCGGCAAGGACGAGCTTCTCGATCTTCGGGGCAGGTCCCTGCGCGGCGGCGATCGTGGGCCCGAGGCCGAAGGCGGACAGGGCAGCGAGGAAAGGGCGGCGGGTCATGGTCATTTCTCCACGGGAACGGGATGCGGAGCCATTTTGTCGTGGCGGCGTCAGGAATCTTTCGCGCGCGGCCAAAGCACCCACAGGCGAAGGGCCTGTTTCATGCGGCCAGCCTGGGCCTCGGCGTCGTCGCCCCAGCCCCAAAAATAGTCGGCGCGAACCGCGCCGGTGATGGCGGTGCCGGTGTCCTGGGCGACGACGAGGCGGCGCAGCGGTACGGCCGAGAGCGGCTCGGTGGTGTCGAGCCAGACCGGCGTACCGTAGGGAACGCTTTGCGGGTCGACGGCGATCGAGCGGCCGGGCGTGAGAGGCACGCCTTGCGCGCCTTTCGGCCCGACCGCCGGATCGGGCAGCGGCTCTTCGCGAAAGAAGACGATGCGCGGATTGCTCCACAGCAGCTCGTCGACGCGCCTCGGATTCTGTCGCGCCCAGGCGCGGATGCCCGGCCACGACACCTGGTCCAGCTTCAGCTCGCCTTGATCGACCAGCCAGCGGCCGATCGATTTGTAGGGCTGGTCGTTGTGCGCCGCGAAGGCGACGCGGACCAGCGTGCGCGTCTTGCCGCGCTCGTCGACGAACACCAGGCGGCCCGAGCCCTGCACCTGCAGCAGCAGCGCATCGAGCGGGTCGCGAACCCAGGCGATCTCGCTGCCGGCGAGCGACTTGCGCGCGGCGGGCAGCGTGTCGAGTTGATGCCGCGTCCAGTACGGCTTTCTTGTCACGAGGTCGGCGGGCGGCGCGTACAGCGCGATGCGAAAGCCCGGCCGCGAAGTGCGCGAGGCCTCGATCAGCGGCTCGAAGTAGCCGGTGGCGAGGCCGACCGCCTCGCCTTCGAGCGACTCGATGCGCCACGGCCGCAGATGGGCGTCGAGCCAGGCGCGGGTCGCCGCGTCGTTGCCGCGCAATGCGGCAGCGTCGCGCCGCGCCTCTGCACATGTCGTGGCCCAGCCCGGGGCCGGATGTTCGCAACTGCGCACGAGCGCGGGCCACGCCTCGTTCTGGCGATCGACCGTCCATCCCGGCAGCTCGCTCCAAGCGGCAGCGACCCAGCGGGCGCGCGGACGCAGCATCGTCGCCGCGAGGTTGGGAGATGGCGCGACCGCCGCGGGTGCCGATGCGCCGGGCCGGACGGGCTCGGCCTTGACGACCGGTGCTGGTGCGGGCGGCGGGAGCGGCGTGCTGGAGCAGGCGACGAGCCCCGCCGCAGCAAGCGTTCCTAGAATGGCTGTCGCCAGGCGCCTGGCACCCTGGAAGGCGATCGTCATGTGGGTCATTCTGCTGGAAGCCCTGGCTGCGCTTGCGCTGCTCGGCCTGATCGTCTGGTGGACGATGTTCTCGGGCCGACGCCACGGCGAGCGTCGCGACGACGAGTGACCGGGCGTGCCCTCACGGCACGATCGCGAGAAACAGGAAGGCTGCAAATATCAGCAGGTGCACGGCGCCCTGCAGCACGTTGGTCCGGCCGGCGCCGAGCGTGATCGTGCCGACGGCGAAGGTCAGCGCAAGCAGCACCAGGTCCTTGGGCGGCAGGCCGAGCCGCAGCGGCAGATCGAGGGCGATCGAGAGCGTCGCGACGACCGGAATGGTCAGGCCGATGCTCGCCAGCGCCGAGCCGAGCGCGAGATTCAAGCTGGTCTGCAGCCGGTCGGCGCGCGCCGCGCGCAAGGCGGCCCAGGTTTCCGGCAGCAGCACGAGCAAGGCGATGACGATGCCGATGACGGTCTGCGGCAGGCCCGCCGACGCGATGCCTCGCTCGATCGTCGGCGAGAGCGTCTTGGCCAGGCCGATCACGGCCACCAGCGAGACCATGAGCAAGCCGAAACTCGCCCAAGCCAGCCTCGCCGGGGGCGGCGAGGCGTGCGCCGATTCGTCGCTGGCACCTTCGGGCGGCAGGAAGTAGTCGCGGTGGCGAACCGTCTGCACGAACACGAAAGTGCCCCAGAGCGCGAGCGATGCCACGGCCGCGAAGGCGAGCTGCGAACGAGAGAAGAAGTCGGGCCCCGGCACCGTCGTCGTGAACCCCGGCAACACCAGCGAGAGCGTGGCCAGCGAGATCAGCGCAGCAAAGGCCGAGGTCGCGCCTTCGAGACGGAAGCTCTGCTCGTGGTGCTTCAGCCCGCCGGCGATCACGCACAGGCCGACCGCGCCGTTGCAGATGATCATGATCGCCGAGAAGATCGTGTCGCGCGGCAAGGCCGACTTGTCGGGCCCGCCGGCCAGCATCATCGAGACGATCAAGGCAACCTCGATCACCGTGACCGAGACGGCGAGGATCAAGGTGCCGAAGGGCTCGCCGACCCGATGCGCGACGACCTCGGCGTGATGCACCGAAGCGAGCACCGAAACGATCAGCGCGACAGCGCAAACGAACGCCAGCAATGCGCCCGGCGGCCACGCCAGCGCGATGCCGGCGAGCACCAGCGAGGCGATCGGCACGAGCAGGGCCCACTGGGGCATGCGCATCGTCAGGTGTCCCGGGCCGGAGTTCCGCGGGGTGGCAGCAGGAACGACATCGGCGCGTGCATCAGGCGACGCCGGATCGCGCGCTTGATGCGGCTCTCGTCGGCGAAGCGGATGCCGCGCGAACGCAGGGCGACGCGAAAGGCGAGGTAGAAGCTGACCGTGAGGTTCAGCGCGCCGGTGGCGGCAATGCCGGCCACGCACCACCAGAACGCCGCGCTGGCCATGCTGCCCAGGCCGAGCGCGCCAACCGCCGCGGCCAGCTCGCCGCTGCCGAGCGTGACGTGGCGCAGCTCGATCGGCAGGGCGAAGAAGTGGGCGATCGGAGGCACCAGGCCGAGCATCATGCCGAGCGACACGTTCGAGGCGATGCCCGAAATGTTGGCGCGCCACCAGACCGACCACCGCTGCGCGCGGGCGGCGCCGAGGCGGGCGACGATCCTGGGGTTCCACGCGATGGCGCTGTCGAGCCGGTGCCAGACGAACCAGTTCTCGACCCAGCCGGCGATCAGCGAGCTGATGAAGAGCAGCACGCCGGTGAGCGCGGCGAACAGGGCGGTCGGGCCGAGCAGGGTGAGCGCTTCGAACTCATGCCGGCCGACGGCCGCGCCGACGATCGGCTCGCCGTACGCGAAGCGGGCCAGGTACTGCACCAGGAGCACCAGCGGCACGACGGCGAGCAGGTTGCCGATGATGCCGGCCACCTGCGAGCGGATCAGGTTCGCGACCTCGTCGACGAAGCCTTCGATCGCTTCGTCGTCGGTGACGTCGCCGAGCCGTTCGGCCATCGCCGGGGCCGTCATCGAGGGCTGCTTGGTGGCGAGCGTGAAATGAAGGGCCTGCATGACGAGAAAGCCGATCGAGTAGGCCAGTCCGGTGGCGAAGCCACCCCAGAAGAGCCCGAGCGCCACGCTGCCGATCGAGAACTTTGCGAAGGTGATTGCCGTCACCACCGCGCCGCCGCCGAGTGCGGCGCGCAGCATCGCCTTGTACGCGGCGGCGTCGCGCGTGATGTAGTGCTCGCCGCTCGCGGCGCCGCTCTCGGCGACCTTGCGCGCAAGCAGCGAGTAGTGCCGCGCGAACAGGCCGCGGATCGAGCGACGCCCTTCGGCCATGTGCGCCAGCTCGGC
>JBDTNU010000340.1:0-4700 GCA_039933535.1 Caldimonas sp.
GATCGAGGTGAGCGCGCCATTCGCCCGGTCCAGCTGCAGCACCGAGATTTCCTGGCTGTCGGCGTTGGCCACGTAGACGTAGGTCGCGGCGGGCGCCGCGGCGGCGGCAGCGCCGAGAGCGAGGCCGGCTGCAACGTTGCGGGCGACGGATGAGACGGACATGTCGGACTCCTCCACGGTCGAGACTCAGAGATGCATCAGGCGCGGCAACCAGAGCGAGATCGCCGGGATGTAGGTCACCATCAGCAGGACGATGAACAGGGCGGCGAAGAACGGCATCATCGCCCGCGTGACCGCGCCGATCGAGAGCTTGGCGACCGCGCTGCCGACGAACAGCACGGTGCCCACAGGCGGCGTGATGAGGCCGATGCCGAGGTTGACCATCATGATCATGCCGAAGTGCACCGGGTCAACGCCGAGCTGCTTGACCACCGGCAGCAGGATCGGCGTCAGGATGAGGATGAGCGGCGACATGTCCATCAGGCAGCCGAGCACCAGGAGAAGCACGTTGACCAGCATCAGGATCACGAGCCTGTTGTCGGAGACGCTGGTGAAGAAAGTGGTCACCTTGAGCGGGATCTGCATCAGCGTCATCACGTAGCCGAAGGCGGCGGCGAAACCGATCAGGATCATGACGATGGTCACCGTCTTGACGGTCCGGTGCACGAGCTTTGGCAGGTCGCGCCAACGGTAGTCGCGGTACACGAACATCGTCACGAAGAATGCCCAGAGCACGGCGATCGAAGCCGACTCGTTGGCCGTGAACACGCCCGACAGGATGCCGCCGAGGATGATGACCATGGTCATCAGGCCCCAGAGCGCATCGGCACAGATCTTCAGCGCCTGGCGCAGCGGGATGACTTCGCCCTTGGGGTAGTTCTCGCGCTTGGCGATGATCAGGCAGAGCACCGCCAGCGTCAGGCCGAGCAACAGGCCCGGCAGCACGCCGGCCACGAACAGCGCCGCCACCGAGACCGAGCCGCCGGCGGCGAGCGAGTAGATCACCGCGTTGTGGCTGGGCGGAATGAGGATCGCCTGGACCGAGCCGCTCACCGTCACCGCCGTGGCGAAGGCGCGCGGATAGCCCTTCCTCTCCATCTCGGGAATCAGCACCGAGCCGATCGATGCCGTGTCGGCGACCGAGGAGCCGGAGATCGCGCCGAAGAAGGTCGAGGCGAGGATGTTCACCAGCGACAGGCCGCCGCGGATGAAGCCGACCAGCACGCTGGCGAACGCGACCAGGCGCCTCGCCATGCCGCCCTCGGCCATGATCGCGCCGGCCAGCACGAAGAACGGGATCGCGAGCAGCGAGAACTTGTTGACCCCGGCTGCCATCTGGATCATGACCGCGTCGAGCGGCACCTCGATCCAGAGCGCGCCGGCGAGCGCCGCCAGGCCGAGCGAATAGGCGACCGGCACGCCGATCACCATCAGGAGGAAGAAGCTGCCGAGCAGCACGAACATGTCCACGGATCGACGCTCCGGAAGTTCAGCGCTCGGCCGGGACCAGCGAAAAGTCGGCTTCGACGATGTTCACGACGGGCCGATGCGCCTGCGGCCCGAGCCACATGCGCTCGAGCACGAACAGCAGCGTCAGGAAGCTGCCGATCGGGATCGCGGCGTAGGTGAGGCCGACCGGCAACCAGTCGAGCTCGGCGATCGACTGGTGCCAGGTCTCGATGCACAGGCGCGTGCCGTAGAAGACGACGAACAGGCAGACGACCGCCATCAGCGCGTCGACCAGCAGCGCGCAGATTCGCTGCAGCGCCGGCGGCAGGCGCATCGTGAACATGTCGACGGCGATGTGCGCGTTGGCCCGATAGGCGGCCGCGGCGCCGATGAAGGTGAAGACCATCATGAGCAGGATCGCGATCGGCTCCGGCCACTGCGAGCCGGTGCCCAGCACATAGCGCGTGAACACGCCCCACGGCACGATCAGCGACATCAGGAAGATCGCCAGCCCGGCGCTCCAGATGGCCGCGAGGTAGAGCGCGTCGAGCGCCGCCTGTACGGCGTCGCTCGCGCCGGGGCGGCGTTCGCTCATTTGGTCGCTTCGATGCGCTTCATCAGGTCGACGTAGGGTGCGCCGTACTTGGCGCGCACCGCCGCCGTGGCGTCGTAGAACGCCTTGTTGTCGATCGGAATGAACTCGACGCCGGCCGTCTTCAGCTTGGCGTCGTACTCGGCGACGCTCTTGTCCCAGAGGCCGCGCTGCTCGAACTGCGCCTCACGCGAGAACTTCTTCACCAGCGCCTGGTCCGCGGGCGTGAGCTTGTTCCAGGTCACCTTCGACATCACGAAGATCTCGGGAATGATGAGGTGGTTCGTCTGCGTGTAGTACTTGGCGCCGGTGGTGTAGTGGTTCGAGGTGAAGAAGCTCGGCGGGTTGTTCTCGGCGCCGTCGACGACGCCGGTCTGCAGGGCGCTGAAGACCTCGCCGTAGCCCATCGAGATGCCGTTGCCGCCCATCGCGTTCATGGTGTCGACGAAGAGCGGGTTGCCCATCATGCGGATCTTCTGGCCCTTGAGGTCGGCGGGCGTGCGCACCGGCTTCTTGGTGTAGAGGCTGCGCGAGCCGCCGTCCATCCAGCCGAGCGCCACCAGCTTGGCCGGCGAGGCGGTGATCTTGGCAAGCATCTCGTCGCCGATCGGGCCGTCGATCACGGCGCGCATGTGGGCTTCGTTCCTGAACACGAAGGGCATGTTGAACACGTTCACCTCGGGCACCACCGGGCCGAGCGGCCCGAGCGATGTGCGCAGGATGTCGATCGCGCCGACTTCGGTCTGCTCGATCATCTCCTTCTCGCCGCCGAGCACGCCGCCGGGGAACATCTTCAGCTTGATGCGGCCGTTGGTGGCCTTGTCGAGCTTGTCGCCCATGTGCTCGATGGCGACCACGTTCGGGTAGCCGGCCGGATGCACGTCGGCAGCCTTGAGCGTCATGCTTTGTGCCGAGGCACTGCCGGTGGCGCTGCCGAGTACGGCCGCGAAGGCCAGGGCGGCCGCGTGCGCGACCAGGGTTCTGCGTTGGATCATGGTGTGTCTCCGGGGTTGTCGAAAGGGCCGCGCGCGACGAAGCCGCCGCCCTGGAAGCGGGCGACGGGGTCGGCGGGATCGGGCCGCGCCTGCTGCGCCTCGAGCGCCGCGCGGAAGGGTTCTGAGCTGTCCTTGGGGCGATAGCCGACGTGCTTCGCCGAGGTGTTGTCCCACCAGCTCGTGGTGTTGTCGGACAGGCCGTAGACGACGCTGTGCCCGACCACCGGCGCGGTCAGGCTGGCGACGACCAGGCGCTCGAGGTCGTCGTAGCTGAGCCAGGTGGCGAGCATGCGACGGTCCTTGGGCTCGGGGAACGACGACCCGATGCGCAGGCACACCGTCTCCATCCCGTAGCGGTCGAAGTAGAAGCGCGAGAGGTTCTCGCCGAACGCCTTGCTCAGGCCGTAGTGGCCGTCCGGCCGCATCGGGTCGCTCGGCGAGATTACTTCGTCCTGGCGATAGAAGCCTGTGACGTGATTCGAGCTGGCGAAGACGATGCGCTTGGTACCGTGCTTGCGCGCCGCCTCGTAGAGGTTCCACAGGCCGACGATGTTGGCCTGCAGGATCGGCTCGAACGGCCCCTCGGTCGAAATGCCGCCGAGGTGGACGATCGCGTCGACGCCGGCGACCAGCGCGTGCACGGCGGCGGCATCCTGCAGCGGCGCGACGACGACCTCTTCGCCCTGGCCTGCCGCATCCATCGCAGCGATGTCGCTCACGCGCAGCACGCGGGCGAGCTTCTTCAGGCGCGGCCGCAGCACCTGGCCAAGGCCACCCGCGGCACCAGTAAGCAGCAGGCGATCGAAGCGCGCTGCGCTCGCCTCAGGAGCGGCGGAAGTAGAAGACGGAGCTGTCGCCATGGGCAGCGATGATCTGCCGGTCGAAGCAGGAATGCATCGGCAGAAGTGCTCTTGCGCGAAGTTGTCTGATGTCGTACAACTGGTCGAACCCGCACTGGCCATGAACGATTTCGCCCTGCTCGAACGACGACGCCCGAAGAGCCTTGCGCTCGGCGTGGTGGAAGCGCTCTCCGACCACATCCGCGACGGCCGGCTCGCGCCGGGCGCCAAGCTCGCCACCGAGGCGGCGCTGATGGGCGAGTTCGGCGTCAGCCGCACCGTCATCCGGGAAGCGCTCTCCAAGATGCAGGCCGCGTCCCTGGTCGAGACGCGGCACGGCGTCGGCACCTTCGTCACCGGCCGCGCCGACTCGGCGGTGTTCAGGATCCGCTCCGACCAGCTCGCGACGCTGCGCGACGTCGTCGCCATGCTCGAGCTGCGCATCGGCGTCGAAACCGAGGCTGCAGGCCTCGCGGCGCAGCGCCGCACCACCGGCAACCTCGACACGATGCGCGAGGCGCTCGCCGCCTTCACGCACGCCGTCGAGGCGGGCCACGACGCGATCGGCCCCGACTTTCGCTTCCACCTCGAGATCACGCGGGCAACCCAGAACGCGCACTTCGAGAGCCTGGTGCAGACGCTGGGCACGGCCATCATCCCGCGCGCACGGCTCGACCCTTCGGGCGCGTCGCCCGACGAGCGACAGGCCTATCTGCGCCGCGTCAACGCCGAGCACGGCTCGATCCTCGATGCCATCGCCAGCCGCGACAGCGAGGCGGCGCGGGCGGCGATGCGCACCCATCTGGCGAACAGTCGGGCGCGCCG
>JBDTNU010000341.1:0-4691 GCA_039933535.1 Caldimonas sp.
TATCCGCAAAGATAAGCGATGGACCGTGTCCGGTCATTCAGGGGGCCAGCTCACGGCGTCGATGCGTTCGGAAGCAATCATCGGTAGATCCCAGACGCCGCCGACGTGCGAAACCTTCTCGTCGAAGCGAACAAAAGGCGTGTCCTCTCGGATCACATCAACGTTGCGATCGAGAATGTGTCCGTCATGGAGCGTCATCAACTCGTGCTCGCGCCCTGGTATTGGCACTTCGGTTTTGGAGAGTTCGGAGAACGGCACCACCGTTCCAAGGTGAGCGCTCGCGCCATTGACGAGGTTGACAGATAAAACCAAGTGACCGTCAATTGCGAGGCGAATCACATCTGCTTGAGATACCGGGTCCCCGACGATCCCGCGTATGAAGCCTGCGGCCTCAGGCACCGTCACCCATTGCTTGTATCGAAACAGTGTGCCCATGCGTTCCCTTACGCCCTTGCTGGTGTGTTGCCAAACCAGCCGAGCAAGGGGCTCGGTTTTCACCCTGGGGGATCAGCCTCGGGCTAGGCGCGGCAACGCTAGTTTCTCAGAGCGCCAACGTAGCCAACGCAGCGGCCGCATGATCTGCCCGCAGTGACCGTAGTGACGTTCGATCATTGCGACGCTAGTACCGCTCAGTTGAGCGACCGTCAACAGATCTAGGCCGTCGGTCACAAGGTCGGTGATGGCGCTATGGCGCATCTCGTAGGCCGTGACCGTGTCCGGCAGGCCTGCGGCCTTGGCGGCGGCTTTTACAGGCTTCTTCCAAGCGTCTTTATCCCAGGCCTTGCCATCTCCGCGGGCGAGCAACAAAACAGACGGTAGTTTGTCGTTCGCCTTCTCGGCGAAAAACGAGGTGGTATGGGCCGGCAGCTTGATCTTTCGATCACGTCCGGCCTTGTCCTTGCCGATAGTTAGTGCGCTGAGCCGCTTATCGAAACTGGCGACTTTCAATGCCGCCAGCGCGCCGGGGGTGCATCGGTACAAGTGACATGGCTCGTAAGAACATCCTAACGTCCGACTTCTTCGCTCCCGCAATCAAAGCCGCACGGTTCGATACCTGCGGGGCGCACCAAAAAATCTTCCGCACGGTCGTGGCCCTGGGCCGTTCGCTGAAAAGGACAGTCGCCGCCGAGGGCATCGAAACCCACGAGCAGTTCCATCGCCTCAAGCGGCTTGGCGCGACGATCGGCAGGGCTACCTGATGGCGCGGCCGCTCAGTGCCGTACAGGTGAGCGAGTTGCTCTGGGCACCGGCGATCGCGCCGGTCTGAAGGCAGGATGGCCACAATCGACGTGGCCTCCAGCGCTCTACAAGGAACGACGGACAACCGGCAGATGCCGGTTGCCCGTTCGATCTCGACCGATCAGACCGGGGTCGAGGTCGGCGCCGTGGGCAGCGGCACGCCGCCGGGGCCCGCCTGGTAGGTCTGCGGCGAGATCGGGTCCTGCTGGCCGACGCCCGGCTTGCTCCAGTCGCACACGCCGCTCGGGAACACCGCGTTCAGCCGGGTCAGCTGCCCGGCGTCGAAAGTGATGCCGGTGTAGTCACCGGCAACCAGCGGCTTGAGCTGGCACTTCAGGATGTCCTCGGCCAGCGGTCCGCCGGCCACCTGGTGCGGCGAGGCATGCTTGGGCAGCCGCGGGTCGGCGTCGCACACCGTCTGGTCGAACACCTTGGTCGCGAACGTGGTGTCGCCGGTCAGGTAGCAAAGATCGACGGCCGCGGCGGGACGCGACGCGATCACCTGAACCTGCGTGCGCTCGGCGTTCAGCGAGGCCTTCGGCGCGCTCGTCACCAGGCCCGACAGCCAGGTGTCCATGGTCAGGAAGGAGGCGGTCGTCACCGCCGCGACCTGCGCCGCCGTCGCCGGCAGCAGGGCCGTTCCGTAGCGCCACATCACCTGGTTGCCATGGTTGCCGCCGTTCTTCGCGTCGATGCGGGCCCGCTCCGAGAAGCTGCGCCAGATGTAGTGGATGCCTTGTTCGTCCCAGCCGCGCGAGTCGATGATCGGCAGCTTGGCGAGGTTCTTGCCACTGCCGACGATGCCGCTCTTGTAGGCGATGTCGAGCGCCGCAGCGTCAGCGACCGACCGGCCCGCGGTCGCGTTCGAGTCGGCGTCGACGCCGCCGACCTTCTCGTTCAGCGTCACGAATTCCTCGGTTGTGATCACGCCGGCCAAGAGCGCGTTCAAGCCGTATTGCACGCCGACGTTGTCGTTCGTCGAAAGCGCCCGCGTGCTGCCGGCGGCGATGCCGGCCGTCGAGCCCCAGACCGCGGTGGCCAGGTCGGGGTCGCCGCAGCGCGTGCCGGTCGGGTTGGTCACCGGGTCGTACACAAGCGCCGCCGGCAACAGGCAGTTGTTGCGCGGCGCGCCGCTGGGTGCGATCAGTCCGGTCGCCGGATTGACCAGCGTCGGGATGTAGTTGCCCGGCTTGTTGTTGAAGCCGAACGAGTTGTTCCACGACTGGCAGCCGTTCTGGTCGAGGTGGCCGTTGATCGCTGTCTTCTTGGCGTTGACCTGGGTCGGATCCAGCGCCATCAGCGCGGTCCACTCGGGCGTCACGTAGGCGTTGACCAGCAGCACGCAGTCGGTGACCTCGATTCCGGTGGTGATCGAGTCCGGGAAATCGCAGCTCGGCTGGATGCCGTCGAGCAGGCCGGGGTAGGTCGAGGCCACCGTGTTCTGGCCGATCGAGCCGCCCGAGCATCCGTTGCCCATCGTGTAGAGAATCTCGCCGTAGTTGTCGACGATGTGCTCCTTCATCATCATCACCGTCTCGTTGACGAGGATCCGGTTCGAGTTGTAGAGCGAGTCGGTCAGGCTGTTGTCGACAACCATGACGCCGCGCGAGAGCGCGCTGTCGTCGGCCCAGTTCTGCTCGGTGCGGAACTGCAGGCGCGGCTGGCCGGTCGACGCGCCGAAGCTGATCACCACCTTGCCGGTCCATTGCGATTGCGGCGCCAGCGCCGTCCAGGGCTTGGTCGGATCGAACAGTACCGCGATGTCGTAGATGCCGCGGTTGATCGTGCCACGCTCGACGCGCACGATGTACGGCACGGCGGTGGTCTGGCCGAGCGGCGTCGTCGTCGCCATGTCGACCGGCGCCGGGCCGACCGTGTAGGGCTTGAAGCAGTTGTTGGCGGGGGCTGCGGCCGGCGGGCTCGGGTCGGGCAATGCGGTCGAGCAGCCGACCGTCGTCGTGCGGTAGAACAGCTTGAACTCGGTCGCGATGTTGCACTGCGCGTCGGTGGCCGTCGTGGTCAGGCCACTGGCGTTGGTTCTCGGCGTGTTGCCCGCTTCGGCGGCGGGCGCGGGCGTGGCGCAGATCCACGGCGTGGTCTGGGCGCTCAACAGCACCGGGCCACCGATCGGGTGGTTGGTGACGGTGATCTTCGCGCCGACGAAGCTGCCGTTGGCCGCCTTCGCGGTGACGACGTTGGCGCCGACTTTCAGACCCGAGACGGTGCCGAGCGTGCGACCGCTGGCGAGGGTGCTGAACGACGACGTGACATCGGTTCCGTCGACATCGACCCGCAGTTGCGAGGACGACGTTCCCGCCGGCAGCTTGACCTCCATGAGCACCGAGCCGCCGCTCACCAGATCGGCGCGGTTGGACAGGGTCTGGATGGTCGTGCCGGGGGTGGCGGGGTCGCTGTCGCCACCGCAGGCGGTGAGCACGAGCGAAGTTGCGGCCGCGATGAGCGCGGCCGCCAGAGAGCGCTGGATCTTCACAATGTTGTCTCCAATGTGTCTGCCGATCAGTGCCGGCAGATCTGTGCAAGAAACGCGGGCCCGCGACCGCACGATGGGAAGCGAAACATATCCTCGCAAGGCCGGCGACGCGAGAGGGAAAGGCCTAGGCCGGGTGCCGCGTGTGGCCTTTGGCGTCGCCGCCGAGCCCGCGTCGGCCAGGGCCGATCCACTAGACTGCCCCGGCTGCCGCGCCCCACGACATGACCGCGTCCCTCGCTTCGCCGCATCGTTTCGCTTCCGTCGAAGACCTGGAGGCGTATCTCGCCACGCCGAGCGCCGGACTCGTTGCCGACCTGTCGAGGGTCGAAGGCGACCTCATGATCCTCGGCGTGGCCGGCAAGATGGGGCCGACCCTGGCCCGGCTCGCGAAGAACGCCCTTCCTTCGCGCCGCGTCATCGGCGTCGCCCGGTTCAGCGACGCTGCGGTGCGCGAGCGGCTCGAGGCCTGGGGCATCGAGACCCTGGCCTGCGACCTGCTCGACCGTGCCGCGATCGAGGCCCTGCCCGACGCACCGAACGTCGTCTTCGCCGCCGGCCACAAGTTCGGCGCGAGCGGCAACACGCCGCTCACGTGGGCGATGAACACCTGGGTGCCGAGCCTTGTCGCCGAACGCTACAAGGGCTCGCGCATCGTCGCGTTCTCGACCGGCAACGTCTATCCGCTCACGCGCGTCGGTGCCCCGGCGCCGACCGAGGCGAGCCCGCTCGGCCCGGTCGGCGAGTACGCCCAGTCGTGCCTGGGCCGCGAGCGCATGTTCGAGTACTTCTCGGCGCGCTACGGCACGCCGGGCCGCATCTTCCGCCTCAACTACGCGATCGACATGCGCTACGGCGTGCTGTTCGACATCGCCTCGAAGGTGAAGCGCGGCGAGCCGGTCGACGTGACCATGGGCCAGGTCAACCTGATCTGGCAGGGCGACGCCAACGAGCAGGTGCTGCG
>JBDTNU010000342.1:0-4671 GCA_039933535.1 Caldimonas sp.
GGTAGGGCGCGCCGCTCTCCGAATGGCGCACGACGAACATGTCGGCGTGCATCGCAGACAGGTTGGCAATGGTGTCGAGCAGGCTCTCGCCCTTGGCCGTCGAGGAGCGCGCGATGTCGAGGTTGATGACGTCGGCGGAGAGGCGCTTGGCCGCGATCTCGAAGGTCGTGCGCGTGCGTGTCGAGTTCTCGAAGAACAGGTTGAAGATGCTCTTGCCGCGCAGCAGCGGCACCTTCTTGACCTCGCGGTCGTTGACGCTGAGGAAGGTGCCGGCCGTGTCGAGGATGTGCTGAACGATCGACGCCGGCAGGCCCTCGATCGACAACAGATGGATCAGCTCGTCATTGCGGTTGAGCTGTGGGTTGCGGCGGACGAACATCGTGTGCTGCGCCCTCAACGGATCTCGAAGCTGAAGCGGCCGGCCTCGTCGCGGGCCAGCGACAAGCGCTCGGACGCCGGCAGCGCCATCTTCACGACCGCGCAGCCCGCCTCGATCGGCAGCTCGCGACCACCGCGGTCGACCAGTACCGCCAGCGCCACGCTGGCCGGCCGCCCGAAATCGTAGAGCTCGTTGATGGCGGCGCGGATCGTCCGGCCGGTGTAGAGCACATCGTCGACGAGGACGATGTGGCGACCTTCGATCTCGAACGGCAGCTTCGTGTGGTCGGCGCCGGCGGTCAGGCCTCGGCGCGAGAAATCGTCGCGATGCAAGGCACTCGAAATGACGCCCGCTTCGCCGGCCAGCCCGAGATCGACCTGAAGGCGCTCGGCGATCCAGGCGCCACCCGACCAGATGCCGACCAGAACGGAATCGGGCTTGAGCAAATCACGAACCCCGGCCAGCAAGCCTTCGTACAGCGATTCGGCCTCGAGGTCGACGCGGCTCATTTCATCTCCGCAAGAAACTGCTCGAGGATGATGGCCGCCGCGCCGGCATCGAGGTCGCCGGCACCTTGGGACCGTGCTTCCGTGGTCGTGTAGCGCTCGTCCACTTCGTGCACCGAAAGGCCGAAACGAGCCCGCAACTGGCGGCCGAATCGACGCGCCCGCTCGGTGTTCACATGACCGGCGCCATCGGGATGGAAAGGCACACCGACGACCAGCGCAGCCGGCCGCCACTCGGCGATCAGCCGGGAGATCGCCTCGAACCGGGCCTCGCCCTGGGCCGCGACTGTGGCCAGCGGCGCCGCGCTACGCGTCAGCGAATTGCCGCTCGCCACGCCGACCCGGGCGGTGCCGAAATCGAAAGCAAGAAAGGAGAGGATTTCCTGGGAGGAGGCCAGGGAACGCCTCACGCGTGGCCCGCCGCCGAGCTGAGCATGCCGGCATGAATGCCGAGCAGCGACAAGGCCTTGTCGTAGCGCTCGCCCACCGGCGTGTCGAAGATGATGCCGGGCTCGGCGTCGACGTTGATCCAGCCGTTGTTGCTCATCTCGTCTTCGAGCTGGCCGGCCGCCCAGCCGCTGTAGCCGAGGGTGACCAGCACTTTCTTCGGGCCGGCGCCACTGGCCATCGCCTCCAGCACGTCCTTGCTGGTCGTCATCTCGAGGCCGCCCTCGATCTTCAGCGAGGAGTTGTATCCGCCCGGCGCGCCCTGGTCGTCGGCCAGCGGTTCGTGCAGCACGAAGCCGCGCTCGGTCTGTACCGGCCCGCCGAAATAGACCGGCGCCCCGGCCAGATCTTCGCGGTCGAGCGAGAGCTCGACCTTCTCGAACAGGTTCTTGAGCGTGATGTCGATCGGCTTGTTGATGACGAGGCCGAGCGCGCCTTTTTCGGTGTGCTCGCACATGTAGACGACCGTGCCCGCGAAGGTGCCGTCGCCCATGCCCGGCATGGCGATCAGGAACTGATTGGTCAGGTTGATCGACTGCGCCGTCATGCCGCCATTTTATTCCGGGCGCGGGCCGAACGAGAAGCTCGCTTCCGGATGCCCGGCTTTTCGGCACACTGCGTCCGATGGAAAAGGCCCTCGACAGCGCACTGGTCTGGTTTCGCCGCGACCTTCGCTGCGAAGACAACGCGGCCCTCTACCACGCACTGAAAGCGGCGAGACAGGTCTGGTGCGCCTTCGTCTTCGACAGCGAGATCCTCGATCACCTGCCGCGCGCCGACCGGCGTGTCGAGTTCATCGTCCGCTCGGTCGAGGCGCTGGCCGGCGAGCTGAGCGCGCTTGGCCACAGCCACGGCGTGCATGGCGTGCGCCTGATCGTGCGCCACGGCAAGGCGGCCGACGCGGTCGTCGCCCTGGCCGGCGAGCTGCACGTGCAGGCGGTCTACGCCAATCACGACGACGATCCCTCTGCGCTCACCCGCGACGCCGCGGTGCGCGGCAAGCTGGCCGACCGGGGCGTGGCGTTGCACACCTCGAAGGATCATGTCGTCTTCGAGCGCAACGAGATCCTCACCGGCAGCGGCAAGCCTTACAGCGTGTTCACGCCGTACCGGACGGCGTGGCTGAACAAGCTCGACGACTTCTACCTGAGGGCCTATCCCGTCGAGCGCCATGCTGCCGCCCTCGCGGCGGCGCCGTCGGACGCGGTGCCCGCGCTGCCCACGCTGGCCGAGCTCGGCTTCGTCCCGACCAACCTCGAATCGCTCAAGGTCCATGGCGGCAGCGCCGGCGCACAGGCCCTGCTCGACGACTTTCTCGGCCGCATCGACGATTACGACACGGCCCGCGAGTACCCGGCGGTGAAGGGCCCGAGCTACCTCGGCGTGCATCTGCGCTTCGGCACCGTCTCGATCCGCCGGCTGGCCCGTGAAGCGGCCGCGCGCCAGGCCAGCCGCGGCGCCCAGGTCTGGCTTGCCGAGCTGATCTGGCGCGATTTCTACCAGCAGATCCTGCATCACCTGCCGCGCGTGGTGGGCAGCAGCTGCAAGCCCGAATACGACCGCATCCGCTTCGAGCACGGCAAGCACGCCGACGAGTCATTCGCCGCCTGGTGCGAAGGACGCACCGGCTATCCGCTGGTCGACGCGGCGATGGCGCAGATCAATCAGAGCGGCTACATGCACAACCGGCTGCGCATGGTGACGGCGAGCTTCCTGGTCAAGGACCTGGGCATCGACTGGCGGCGCGGCGAGGCGTACTTTGCCGAGCACCTGATCGACTACGAGCTCGCCTCCAACAATGGCGGCTGGCAGTGGGCCGCCTCGACCGGCAGCGACGCCCAGCCCTGGTTCCGGATCTTCAATCCGCTGACGCAGAGCCGCAAGTTCGACCCACAGGGCCGCTTCATCCGACGCTACCTGCCGCAGCTCGCGGGCCTGGGCGACGACCTGATCCACGCGCCCTGGGAGGCCGGACCGATCGATCTCGAAGCGGCCGGCGTCGTCCTCGGCCGCGACTACCCGCTGCCGATCGTCGACCACGCCGAGGCGCGCGAGAAGACGCTGGCTCGCTACGCCGTCGTACGCGCGCCGCGCAAGCCCGTATAGCTCAGGCTTCGGCGCGTACCGCCGTGTAGCGGCCGATCAGCGCCAGCAGGTCCTCTTCCGAGTAAGGCTTGCCGAGGTAGTGGTCGACGCCGAGCTCCGCGGCATGGTCGCGATGCTTCTGGGCGATTCGCGAGGTGATCATGATCACCGGCAGGGCGCGCCAGCGGGCGTCGGCGCGAAGGTTGCGAACCAGGTCGAAGCCATCCATGCGCGGCATCTCGATGTCCGAGAGCACGACTTCCGGCACTTCCTCGGCGAGCCTTTCGAGCGCGTCGAGACCGTCCTTGGCGAGCGTGACGCGGTAGCCTTCGCGCACCAGCAGGCGCTGCGTGACGCGGCGCACGGTGAGCGAATCGTCGACCACCAGAATCAGCGGTGCCACCCGCTGCTCGGCACGCGCCGCCATCGGAGACACCGGCGCGACCACGTCGTGCCGCATCGCCGCCTGCGTCGCCGCACGCGCTTCGTCGCCGTAGAGCGTGGCCAGCGCAACCGGGTTGTAGATCAATGCCACGACGCCCGACGCGAGCAGCGTCATGCCGGCCAGGCCGGGCAAGCGCGAGAGCTGCGGGCCGAGGTTCTTGACCACGACTTCCTGGTTGCCCAGGACTTCGTCGACGTGCACCGCGATCCGCTGCTGGGCGCTGCGAACGACCACGACGGTGCGGGTTCGCGCCTGCGATTCCGCCGGCTGCCCACCCATCTGGAGCAAGGCACCGAGCCAGAAGAAAGGCAAGGTGCTTTCGCCGAGCTCGTAGGTGCTGCTCGCATACGCGGCTGCGACTTCTTCCGGCTTGGCGCGGCGGACGATCTCGACCAGCGTCGACGGCACGGCGACGATGTTTTCGCCACAGCGCAGCATCACGACCTGCGTCACCGCCGTCGTCAGCGGCAGGATCAGCTTGAACGAGGTGCCCTCGCCGGCGGCGGTCGCGGTCTCGATCCGGCCGCCCATCGCGATCACCTCGGAGCGAACCACGTCCATGCCGACGCCGCGACCGGCGAGCTCGGTCACCTTTTCGGCGGTCGTGAAGCCGGCCGTGAAGATGAGATTGGCGAGCTCGGCGTCATCGTGCGCGACCGCCGGATCGATCAGCTTCATCGCTGCGGCCTTGGCGCGAATGCGCTGCATGTCGAGGCCAGCGCCGTCGTCGCGGAACTCGACGCCGACTTCGTTGCCCTCATGCGAAAGCGCGACCACGATCGATCCGACCGGGTCCTTGCCGGCCGCGG
>JBDTNU010000343.1:0-4668 GCA_039933535.1 Caldimonas sp.
TCGGCCTCGACGACCATCTCGTCGCCGACGACGCGCTTGGCCGCGAACCGGCCGCCATCGATCGACGGGCGGACCGCATCGACGACGGCGCGCACGCGGCCGGCAGTGCGATCGATGCGTGTCATGGCGAATCGTGCCGGAGCACGAGGACGGACAGGGCAGGCAAGGTCAGCGCGAGCGAATCCGCGCGGCCCTGCGCCGTGACCGGCGTCGAGGCGACGCCGCCGAGGTTGCCGGCGCCGCTGCCGCCGTAGCAGCTCGCGTCGCTGTTGAGAAGCTCGCGCCAATGGCCGGCGCGCGGCACGCCGACCCGATAGCCATCGCGCTGCACAGGCGTCAGATTGGCGACGACAAGCAGCGGGCCGCCGTTGACGGCAGGCTTTCTCAGGAACGCGATCACGCTGTTCGATGCGTCATGGCTCTCGATCCACTCGAAGCCGTTGCGAGAGAAGTCGAGCTCGTGAAGCGCGGGCTCGGCGCGGTAGAGGCGGTTCAGGTCGGCGACCAGGCGCTGTGCGCCGGCGTGGCTCGGCTCATCGGTCAGCAGCCAATCGAGCTCACCCTCGTGCGTCCATTCGCGTCGCTGGGCGAACTCGCCCCCCATGAAGAGCAGCTTCTTGCCAGGATGGGTCCACATCAGCCCGAACAGGGCGCGCAGGTTGGCGAACTGGCGCCATTCGTCGCCCGGCATCTTGCCGAGCAGCGAGCCCTTGCCGTGCACCACCTCGTCGTGAGAGAGCGGCAGGACGAAGTTCTCGTTGAACGCGTAGTCGATCGAGAAGGTCAGGCCGCCGTGGTGGTGGCGGCGATGGATCGGGTCCTGGCTCATGTAGGCGAGGGTGTCGTGCATCCAGCCCATGTTCCATTTCATGCCGAAGCCGAGGCCGCCCATCGACGTCGGCCGCGACACCATCGGCCAGGCGGTCGATTCCTCGGCGATCGTCATCGTGTCGGGGTGGTCGCGGTAAACCGCTTCGTTGAGGCCGCGCAGGAACGCGACGGCGTCGAGGTTTTCCTTGCCGCCCTGCGGGTTCGGCACCCACTCGCCGCTCTTTCTCGCATAGTCGAGATAGAGCATCGACGCGACCGCATCGACGCGCAGGCCGTCGAGGTGGTACTTGTCGAGCCAGAAGCAGCCCGACGAGGTCAGGAAGCTGCGCACCTCGTTGCGGCCGTAGTTGAAGATCGCCGAATTCCACTCGGGATGGAAGCCCTGGCGCGGGTCGGCATGCTCGAACAGGTGGGTGCCGTCGAACTCGGCCAAACCGTGCGCATCGGTCGGAAAGTGCGACGGTACCCAGTCGAGCAGGACGCCGATGCCGCGCTGGTGCAGGTGATCGACGAAGGCCATGAAGTCCTGCGGCGTGCCATAGCGCGCCGTGGGCGCGAAATAGCCGGTCGTCTGGTACCCCCAGGAGCCGTAGAACGGGTGCTCGGTCACGGGCATCAGCTCGACATGCGTGAAGCCCATCTCCAGCGCGTACTCGGCGAGCAAGGGCGCGAGTTCGCGATAGCCGAGCATGCGGCCGTGCTCGCGCCGCCAGGAGCCGAGATGGACCTCGTAGATCGAAAGCGGCGCGCCGAGCCCGTTGCGGCCGACTCGTTCGGTCATCCATCCGCTGTCGTTCCAGTCGTACTCGAGCGTCCATGCCCGCGATGCCGTCGCGGGCGCCAGCTCGGCAGAGAAGGCGAACGGATCGGCCTTCTCCAGCACGCGACCGTCGGCGGCGACGATGCGGAACTTGTAGAGATCGCCGCGCGCTACGCCGACGACATCACCTTCCCAGATGCCCGAGCCATCGGCGCGTGGCGCTAGCGAATGGGCCGCAACGTCCCACGAGTTCCAACTGCCGATCACCGTCGCGGCAGTGGCGTTCGGTGCCCACACGGCGAAGTGCGCCGCCCCTTTGGCGAGATGGCATCCCAGATCGTCGTAGGCCCGCGCGTTGGTTCCCTCGCGAAAGAGATAGATCGCTTGTTCACTCAGCATGCGCGGCTGACCGTAGCACAGTCGGATGGCTCGAACAACCCTGCGCACCGCGTGGCGAATGCGGAGCCGCAGCGTGCAAGCGTAGATACATTGGCCGTCGTGTCCACGAAGACTCCCCAGGAAAGAGCCGGCGCTCCCTATCCTCGTCTGCTCGGTGACGTGGGTGGATCCGACCATCGCTTCGCCTGGATCGAGTCGCGCGGCGCGCCCATTTCGAATCTCGTTTCGCATCCTGGCAGTGGCGAGCTCGGCGCGGAAATTCGTCGCTATCTTTCGACGCAACGGTTGCCTCGGCCAGCCAGTGCCTCGTTCGGCATTGCCGCGCCCGTGCTAGGCGACGTCGTGAAGATGACCAATGGCGACGCGCACTTCTCGATCCGCGACTTCAAGCGCGAGCTCGGTGTCGAGACCCTGCTCGTCCTGAACGACTTCGCCGCGCTCGCCCACGCACTCCCCTCGCTGCGCGATGGCGAGGCGCGGCCGGTCGGCGGCGGCGCCGCAGCGGCGGGCGGCACGCTCGCGCTGGTCGGCCCGGGCACCGGTCTCGGCGTGTCCGGCCTGATCGCCGTGCCGGGGGGGCACGTCCCGGTCGGCGGCGAGGGCGGTCATGCGTCGATCGCCGCGTCGGACGAGCGCGAGGACGAAGTGCTGGCCGTGCTGCGCAAGCGCTTCGGCCACGTTGGCGCCGAGCGCATCCTGTCGGGGCCCGGGATCGCCAACCTGCACGCCGCGCTGCGCCAGCTTTCGGGCCTCGCCGCCGAGGCACTCGAGCCGGCGCAGGTGACGCAGCGCGCGCTCGAAGGAAGCGACGACTGCTGCCGCGAAGCGCTGCACCTGTTCTTCGCCTTCCTCGGCGCCGTCGCCGGCGACGTCGCGCTCACGTTCGGCGCGAACGGCGGCGTCTACATCGGCGGCGGCATCGTCGCCCGATTCGGCTTCGCCATCGACCGCTCCGCGTTCCGCGAGCGATTCGAAGCCAAGGGAAGGCGCCGCGCCTACCTGGAGGCCATTCCCACTTCGGTGATCATGGACGCGTCATCCTTGGCCCTGCGCGGCGCCGACGCCGCCCTGGACCAGACGGTCGACTGAGCGAAGCGCGCCAGCTCCGCTGCCCGTCACGACTTCCTGCGGCCGGACCCCGCCAATCCGCAGTTGGTCGCACTTGACGCGGGTTCGTCAGGTACTGGTTCTACACTCGCGCCCCATGAAATTGACGTCGAAAATGGCGCGCCGGGGGACTTGGGTCAGCGCCGTGCTAGTGGGCCTGATCGCGCTCGCCGCGGGACTCGCCTTGTTGCCGCGAGCGGGCAACGGATCCTCCAGTTCCCGCAGCGATGGCAAGGACAAGGCGCCGGTGCCGCTCGAGTTCACAGCTGCCGAAGTGGCGCGCCCTGTCATGGCGAAGTTGCCTGTGATCATCGAGTTCTCCGGCCCGCTGGTGGCGCCGCGCACGGCAGTGGTCCGCGCCAAGGCAGCGGGCACGCTGCTCTCGCTGGCAGTCGCCGAAGGCAGCCGCGTCAAGGCCGGCCAGGTGATCGGCGAGATCGACCTGTCGGATCTGCAGACACGCGTCGCCGAGCGTTCGGCGATGGTCGACTCGGCGCAGGCGAGTCTGCTCGAAGCCGAGCGCCAGCACGCCGCCAACGTCGGCCTTGCGAGCCAGAACTTCATTTCATCGACGGCCTTGCAAAGTTCCCAAGCCAAGCTCGATGCAGCCCGCGCGCAGCTCAAGTCGGCGCAGGCACAACTCTCGGTGTCGCGGATCGGCGTCAAGGAGGCGGCGCTGGCCGCGCCGATCTCGGGCATCGTCGGCAAGCGACACGTCGTTCCCGGCGAGAAGGTGAGTGCGGAGCAGCAGGTCGTGACGATCGTCGATCTCGGATCGCTCGAGCTGGCCGGATCAGTGGGCACGCACGAGGTCTCGCTGTTGCGTCCGGGCCAGCAGGTGGCGGTGCGCGTCGAGGGGCAGAACGACGCGGTGCCCGGCCGCATCGACCGCATCTCGCCATCTGCGGAGGCAGGCACGCGCGCAATCGGCGTCGTCGTGACGCTCGACAACAAGGGCGAACGCTTTCGCGCCGGACAATACGCGCAGGCGCGCGTCGAGCTCGCCGACGAGTCGACGCGCCTGACCATTCCCGCCGGGGCGGTCGGTCAGGCGTCGGGCCAGGACTTCGTCTGGGCGATCGAGAACGGCGCGCTGGTGCGGCGCATCGTCATTACCGGCCGCAAGGACATGGCGACCGGTCGAGTCGAGGTGAGCAAAGGGCTCGTCGCCGAGACGCAGATCCTGGCCGCTCGCTTCGACAACCTGAAGGAGGGCGCGCCGGCTCGAGTCGTCGTGCAGCGCGCTGCCAGCGCGGCGTCGGTGCCCTCTCGCGCGACCGCATCGGCTTCTTCCGCGCCGCAGTCCTGAGCGGGGAGATGCCACATGTGGTTCACCCGCGTCTCGATCAACAACCCCGTCTTCGCGACGATGACGATGGCCGCGCTCTGCGTGCTCGGCCTGTTCTCGTACAGCCAGCTCCGCGTCGAGCGCTTGCCCGACATCACGCCGCCGATCGTCTTCGTCAGCGTCGCCTATCCGGGTGCCTCGCCCGACGCGACGGAGAGCGAGCTGACGCGGCCGATCGAGCTGGCGCTGAACGGCATCGCCGGCGTCAAGATGATCCGCTCGA
>JBDTNU010000344.1:0-4649 GCA_039933535.1 Caldimonas sp.
TCGACGACGTGAACGACTACAACGGCCCGCTCATGTTCATCCCGGGCAGCCACAAGCGCGGCGTGGTCGATGCGAAGCACGACCTCACGACCACCAGCTATCCGCTCTGGACGATCGACAACGGCCTCATCACGCAGCTCGTCGAGCGCGCCGGAGGCCCCGGCGGTTTCGACGCCGACGGTCGTTATGTTCCCGGCGGCATCGTTTCGCCCAAGGGACCGGCCGGCTCGATGATCCTGTTCCACGGTTGCCTGGTGCATGCGTCGGGCTCCAACCTCTCGCCGTGGAATCGCGTCAGCGTTTACCTGAGCCTGTGTGCTGTCTCGAACCACATCCGCCGGTTCAAGCGGCCCGAGTACATCGCCCATCGCGACTTCACGCCGATCGAGACGCTGCCCGATGACTGCCTGCTGAAGGACTATCCGGTCGAATTGCCGTGGAAGAACGGCATGCCTGCCAGCGCACTCGAGACTTCGACCGACGAGTTGAAGCTCGCTGCCTGACATGAGCCTCCACGCACAACTGCAAAGACGCCAGGCCGAGAACAAGCCGATCCGCATCGGCCTGATCGGCGCTGGCAAGTTCGGCTCGATGTACCTCGCGCAGATTCCGCGCACGCCGGGCATGCATCTGGTCGGCATCGCCGACCTCTCGCCCGACGCCGCGCGCCGCAACCTCGCGCGCGTGGGCTGGAACGACGCGGCGACGCGCGCACCGAGCCTCGACGCGGCGCTGAAGAGCGGCACGACGCACATCGGCGAAGACTGGCAGGCGCTGGTCTCGCATCCCGCGATCGACGTGATCGTCGAGTGCACCGGCCATCCGATCGCGGCGGTCGAGCATTGCCTGTTGGCGTTCGCGAACCGTAAGCACGTCGTCAACGTGACCGTCGAAGCCGACGCGTTCTGCGGACCGCTGCTCGCGAAGAAAGCGGCCGACGCCGGCGTGATCTATTCGCTGGCCTTCGGTGACCAGCCCGCCCTCATCTGCGACCTGGTCGACTGGGCGCGCACCTGCGGCTTTCCGGTCGTCGCGGCAGGACGTGGCCACAAGTGGCTGCCGCACTTCTGCGAGTCGACGCCCGAGACGGTGTGGGGCAACTACGGCCTCACGCCCGAGCAGGCCGAGCGCGGCGGCCTCAACCCGAAGATGTTCAACAGCTTCCTCGACGGCTCCAAGCCTTCGATCGAATCGACCGCCGTGGCCAATGCCACCGGCCTCACGGTGCCGAGCAACGGGCTGCTCTATCCGCCGGCAAGCGTCGAGGACATCCCGTTCGTCACGCGGCCGATCTCGGAAGGCGGCGTGCTCGAGAGAAAGGGCATGGTCGAGGTGATCTCCTCGCTCGAGGCGAACGGCCGCAAGATTCCGTACGACATCCGCATGGGCGTGTGGGTCACGGTCGAAGGCGAGACCGAGTACATCCGCAACTGCTTCGAGGAATACAACGCCCACACCGACCCGAGCGGCCGCTACTTCACGCTCTACAAGCGCTGGCACCTGATCGGCCTCGAGGTCGGCATGTCGGTGGCGAGCGTGGCGCTGCGCGGCGAGGCGACCGGCGTGGCGACGTGCTGGAACGCCGACGTCGTCGCCACCGCCAAGCGCGATCTCAAGCCTGGAGAAATGCTCGACGGCGAAGGCGGCTACACGGTGTGGGGCAAGCTGCTGCCGGCCCAGACCTCGATGCGCATCGGCGGCCTGCCGCTCGGTCTGGCGCATGACGTCAAGGTGATCCAGCCGGTGAAGAAGGGGCAAAGCCTGTCGTGGGCCGACGTGGCGATGGATACTTCGACGGCCGCGTTTCGCTTGCGGCGAGAACTGGAATCGACGTTCGCCCCACCGCGGCTACAGGCCGCATAACCCGAGGAGTTGCCCCCATGTCCCCTGTGCGTTGGATTCTTCCGGCGGCCGCGGCCGCCCTCGTGGCCGGTCTTGCCCATGCGGGCGATCCGGTCAAGCTGAGCAAAGCCGAGCTCGAGCAGGTTCTCTCCGGCAAATCGATCAGCTACAACAACATCAACGGCTCGGCGGCGATCGTCAGCTTCGAGAAGGACGGCCGCGTGACCTACAAGGGCAGCGGCAACAGCAAGCCTTCGACCGGCACGTGGGTGGCCGGGGACGATGGACGGTATTGCGTCACGATCACTTCGGGCAAGGTGCAGGATCACTGCCGCCGCGTCTTGAAGACCGATACTGGATACGCCCTCAGCAACTCGAGCGGCGAGCTGATTCCGATCAACGGGCTCGACTGACCGCTGCGACGCGCGTGATCGACCTGCTCATTCGCGGCGCGCGCGTCTTCGACGGCTCGGGCGTCGAGCCCTCCACCGCCGACGTGGCGGTGGAGGATGGCCGCATCGTCGCCTTCGGCCCGCGGCTCGCGCACGCGGCCACGCGCACGATCGACGCCGACGGCCTCGCGCTGATGCCCGGCATCATCGACAGCCACACCCACTTCGACGCCCAGATCACCTGGGATCCGACGCTGCGACCCTCGCCCGCGCTCGGCGTGACGACGGCGGTGATCGGCAACTGCGGCTTCACGATCGCGCCGTGCCGACCGGCCGACCGCGAGATCACGATGCGCAACCTCACGCAGGTGGAGGGCATGTCGCTCGACGCGCTGCGCGCCGGCATCGACTGGGGCTTCGAGAGCTTCGGCGATTACATGGCGATGCTGCGGAAGAAGGGCTGTGTGATCAACGTCGCCGCCTACGTCGGCCATTCGTCGGTGCGCACCTGGGTGATGGGCGCCGACGCGGCCAGGCGCACCGCCACCGCCGACGAGACCCTGCAGATGCAGGCCCTCGTGCGCGACGCGATGCGCCACGGCGCCGTCGGCTTTGCCAGCAGCACGAGCCCGGCGCACAACGGCGAAGGCGGCCTGCCGATGCCCTCGCGCCTGGCCAGCGACGAAGAGATGGCCGCGCTGGTGGGCGCCATGGCCGAAGGCGGCCGCGGCGTCTACATGCTCACCAAGGGCGGGCACACGAAGATGGCGTTTCTCGAATCGCTCGCCGCCACCACCGGCCGCCCGGTGATGGTGGCCGCGCTGCTGCACAACGCCACCAACCCCCACGCCGTGTTCGACGACCTCGACGCGATCGCCGCCGCCAACGCGCGCGGCCACCGGCTGCTCGGCCAGGTCTCGTGCTGCCCGCTGACGATGGACTTCACGCTCGCCTCGCCCTACCCCGTGGAAGGGCTCGTGAGCTGGAAGCCGGCGCTCGGCCTGAGCGGCGAGGCCTTGAAGGCGAAGCTCGCCGAGCAAGACTTTCGCGACGCGGTGCGCGCCGAGCTGGCCACGCCGACGACGTTTCGCCTCTTCAACAACGAGTGGGACAAGGTCCACGTGGTCGAGACCGCGCGGCCCGAGCACGCCCGCCACGAGCAGCGCACGATCGCCGAGATCGCGCGCGAGGCCGGCCGCGACCCGCTCGACGCGATGCTCGACCTGGCGCTCGCCGAAGAGCTGCAGACGGTGTTCACCGCGCAGCTGCTGAACAGCGACGAGGAGGCCGTGGGAAGGATGCTGAACCACCCGAACAGCATCGTCAGCCTGAGCGATGCGGGCGCGCACCTGACGTTCTTCAACGACGCCGGCTTCGGGCTGCACCTGCTCGGGCACTGGGCGCGCGAGCGCGGGGCGATGCCGATGGAAGAGGCGGTGCGGCGGCTGACGTCGCATCCGGCGAGCGTCTTCGGCTTCGAGCACCGCGGCCTGATCCGCGAGGGCTTCGCCGCCGACCTGCTGCTGTTCGACCCGAAGACGGCGGGCCGCGGCCCGAAGCGGCGCGTCCATGACCTGCCGGCCGGCGCGGCGCGGCTGACCACCGACGCGGTCGGCGTGCACGGCGTCTGGGTCAACGGCCGCCAGGTCGCCGACGCGGGCGGCCTGAGGGCCGACGCGCCGCGCGCCGGCATGCTGCTCACGGAATTTGCCGCCTGATCGCAGCGGCTCGGCCGAGCCGCGTCAAGCCCGAGGCGCGCCGCGTGGCACCATCGCCGCGTGGCATCGGATACCGTTCACCTTCGCCTGATCGGCCGGCCGGAGCTCTTTCTGGCGGATCGGCCGCTGCGCCTGCCGACGCGCAAGACGCTCGCCCTGCTGGCGATCCTCGCCCTCTCGACACAACGCCTCGACCGCGCATCGCTCGCTGCGCTTCTGTGGGCCGATCGCGACGCGGCGGCAGCGCGCCGCAACCTGCGCCACGAGTTGCACCGCCTGCGCCACGCCGGCCTCGACGGCGCCATCGACGATGACGGCGACACGCTCTCCCTCGGCGCCGTCGAGGTCGACGTGCACGTCTTCCGAAAGGCTTGCGCCACCGGAGATGCCGCTGTCGCTGCGGCTTGCGGCCCGGGGCCGCTGCTCGACGGCTTCACGATCGTCGACGGCACCGCGTTCGACGAATGGGTCGCAGGCGAGCGCTCGCGGCATCGCGACCAGTGGGCCGACGCGGCCGAGCGCCACGCTTCGGCGCTGCGCCGCGCCGGCCATCTGCGCGAGGCGCTCGTCCTGCTCGACGCGCTCTGCGGCCCGAACGGTGTCGACCCGTTGCGCGAGTCGGCCGTGCGCGAGGCGATGCGCTGCCAGGCGGCCCTCGGCGAGGTCGAGGCAGCGCTGCGCCGTCACGAGCGCCACG
>JBDTNU010000345.1:0-4589 GCA_039933535.1 Caldimonas sp.
CCGGCGCCAAGAACGCCGCCTTGCCCGAGCTCTGCGCGGCGCTGCTCACCGCCGAACCGGTGCTGCTCTCGAACGTGCCACGCCTGCACGACGTCACGACGATGCTCAGGTTGCTGCGCACGATGGGCGTGGCGACAGAGCAGTCGGTCGAGGCCGAGGCCACGGTGGCGCTCGACGCGAGCCGCGTCACCAGCCGCGAAGCGCCTTACGACCTGGTGAAGACGATGAGAGCCTCGATCCTGGTGCTCGGGCCGCTTGTCGCGCGCTTCGGCGAAGCGCGCGTATCGCTGCCGGGCGGCTGCGCCATCGGCACGCGGCCCGTCGACCAGCACATCAAGGGCCTGCAGACGCTGGGCGCCGAGATCACGGTCGAGCACGGCTACATCGTCGCCCGAGCCACGCGGCTCAAGGGTGCACGCATCACGACCGACATGGTCACCGTCACCGGCACCGAGAACCTGATGATGGCGGCGACGCTGGCCGAAGGCGAGACGGTGCTCGAGAACGCGGCGCAGGAGCCGGAGGTCCCCGACCTCGCCGAGATGCTGATCGCCATGGGCGCGCGCATCGAGGGCCACGGCACGAGCCGGATCCGCATCGAGGGCGTGCGCGAGCTGCGCGGCGTCGCGCACCGCATCGTTCCCGACCGCATCGAGGCCGGGACCTTTCTTTGCGCCGTCGCCGCGGCGGGCGGCGACGTCGTTCTGCGTGGTGCGCGGGCCGACCATCTCGAGGCGGTGATCGACAAGCTGCGCGAGGCCGGCGCGACGATCGAATCGGGCGAAGGCTGGATCCGCGTTCGCGCCTCCGGCCGGCCACGCGCGGTGAGCTTTCGCACCAGCGAATACCCGTCGTTTCCGACCGACATGCAGGCGCAGTTCATGGCGCTCGATTGCATTGCCGAAGGCGCGGCCAGCATTGCCGAGACGATCTTCGAGAACCGCTTCATGCATATCCCGGAGCTGATCCGGCTCGGCGCGAAGATCGAGGTCGATGGCCGCATCGCCGTGACCCAGGGCGTCGAGAAGCTTTCCGGTGCGGCGGTGATGGCAACCGATCTGCGCGCCTCGGCCGGGCTCGTCATTGCCGGGCTGGTGGCCGAGGGCGAGACCGTGGTCGACCGCATCTACCACCTCGACCGGGGCTACGACCGGATGGAAAGCAAGCTGCGCGGCCTGGGCGCCGACGTCGAGCGAGTGAAAGCCTCGTGACCGCGCCGACATCGTCAGGAGCGCGACCGTGATCACGCTCGCGCTGTCCAAGGGCCGGATCCTCGACGAGACCTTGCCGCTGCTCGCCGCCGCCGGCATCGTGCTGGCCGAAGATGCGGAGACGAGCCGCAAGCTGATCGTCGCGACCTCGCGCGCCGACCTGCGCATCGTCCTCGTCCGCGCGAGCGACGTGCCGACCTACGTGCAGCACGGCGGCGCCGATCTGGGCGTGGTCGGCCTCGACACCTTGATCGAGCACGGCGGCGAAGGGCTGTACCGGCCGCTCGACCTCGGCGTGGCGAAATGCAGGATGAGCGTGGCCGCGCCGCTCGACTTCGACTATGCCGCGGCCGTGAAGCAGGGCTCGCGGATCCGTGTCGCCACCAAGTTCACGCGCATCGCCCGCGATCACTTCGCCGACAAGGGAGTGCACGTCGACCTGATCAAGCTCTACGGCTCGATGGAGCTGGCACCGCTGACCGGCCTGGCCGACGCGATCGTCGACCTGGTCGCCTCGGGCAACACGCTCAAGGCCAACGCGCTTGCCGAAGTCGAGGAGATCATGCAGATCTCGGCGCGACTGGTCGTGAATCGGGCGGCGCTGAAGCTCGAGCGCGAGCCGATCCGCGGCATCGTCGATGCGCTGGCGAAGGCGGTCGCGGCGGCAGCGGCTCCGCCATGAGCATTTCGATTCGGCGCCTGAGCACGAGCGATCCCGGTTTTGCCGATGCGCTCGGGCAAGTGCTCGCCTACGACGCGAGCGTCGACGCCGAAGTCGAAGCGAGCGTCGCAGCCGTCCTTGCCGACGTTCGTGCGCGCGGCGATGCGGCCGTGCTCGAATACACGCGACGCTGGGACGGCGTCGACGCGGCCGCGCTCTCCGAGCTCGAGATCTCTGCCTCCGAGATGCACGGCGCGCTCGACGGCCTGCCGCCGGCGCAGCGCGCGGCGCTCGAACATGCCGCGGCGCGGATCCGTCTTTTCCACGAGCGCCAGCTCGAGGTCACGGGCAAGAGCTGGAGCTACCGCGACGCCGATGGCAGCCTGCTCGGCCAGAAGGTGACGGCGATCGATCGCGTCGGCATCTATGTGCCGGGCGGCAAGGCGGCCTATCCATCGAGCGTGCTGATGAGCGCTGTGCCCGCGAAGGTGGCGGGCGTCGGCGAGATCGTGATGGTCGCGCCCATGCCGGGCGGCGTGCGCAACGCGCTTGTTCTCGCGGCCGCGGCCGTGGCGGGCGTCGATCGCATCTTCGCGATCGGCGGCGCCCAGGCGATCGGCGCGCTGGCCTACGGCACGGCGACGCTTCCTGCGGTGCACAAGATCACCGGGCCGGGCAACGCGTACGTTGCCAGTGCCAAGCGGCGCGTGTTCGGCACGGTCGGCATCGACATGATCGCGGGGCCGAGCGAGATCCTCGTGCTCGCCGACGGCACGACGCTGCCCGATTGGGTGGCGATGGACCTGTTCAGCCAGGCCGAGCACGACGAGATGGCGCAAAGCATCCTGCTCTGCCCCGACGCCGCGTATCTCGATCGCGTGCTCGCGGCGATGGAGCGCTTGCTGCCGACGATGCCGCGGCGGGACGTGATCCGCGCGTCGCTCGAAGGCCGCGGCGCGCTCGTGCTCACGCGCTCGATGGAAGAGGCGTGCGAGATCAGCAACCGGATCGCGCCCGAGCACCTCGAGCTGAGCGCAAGCGATCCGCATCGTTGGGAGCCGTTGCTGCGCCACGCCGGCGCGATCTTCCTCGGCGCCTTCACGAGCGAAAGCCTGGGCGACTACTGCGCCGGGCCGAACCACGTGTTGCCGACCGCGGGCACGGCGCGCTTCTCGTCGCCGCTCGGCGTCTACGACTTCCAGAAGCGGACCAGCGTGATCGAGGTCAGCGAGCGCGGCGCCGCGGTGCTGGGGCCGATCGCGGTCGAGTTGGCAGAAGGCGAAGGGCTGCACGCGCACGCCGCCGCTGCCGCGATGCGGCTGGGTGCCGACGACCGTCGCGGCGAATGAGCGCGCTGAGCACCGAACCGTAAGATCGGTCCATGCCAGCCACGACCGCCACCACTGCAGAGCGCATCGCCACCGTCATCCGGCAGGACGTGAAGTCGATGCACGCCTATGCGATCCAGGACAGCCGCGGCCTGGTCAAGCTCGACGCGATGGAGAACCCGTTTCGCCTGCCCGAGGCCTTGCAGCACGAGCTGGGCGAGCGGCTCGGCCGGGTCGCGATCAACCGCTATCCGGTCGGCTGCGTCGCCGACGTGATCGCGGCGCTGTCGTCGTACGTCAAGCTGCCGGCCGGCTGCAAGCTGATGCTCGGCAACGGGTCCGACGAGCTGATCTCGCTGCTGGCGATGGCATGCGATCTGCCGGGCGCGAGCATCCTGGCACCGCTGCCGGGCTTCGTGATGTACGAGATGTCGGCCAAGCTGCAGGGCCTTCGTTTCGTCGGCGTGCCGCTGACGGCGCGCTTCGCGCTCGACGAGTCGGCGATGCTCGCCGCGATCGAGGCGCATCGGCCTGCGATCACGTACATCGCGTATCCGAACAATCCGACCGCGAACCTTTTCGACGAAGGCGCGGTCGACCGCATCGTCGCCGCGGTCGGCGCGCAGAGCGGGCTGGTCGTCCTCGACGAGGCTTACCAACCGTTTTCCTCCCGCACCTGGATGGATCGCGCCGGCACGCTGCCGCACGTGCTGGTCATGCGAACCCTCAGCAAGTTCGGCTTGGCCGGCGTCCGGCTCGGCTATATGGCCGGGCCGGCAGCGCTCGTCGACGAGATCGACAAGGTCCGGCCGCCCTACAACATCAGCGCCCTCAACGCCGAGGCGACCCTGTTCGCGCTCGAACATGGCGACGAGTTCGCACGCCAGGCGGCGCTGCTGCGCGGCGAGCGCGAACGACTGCAGTCGGCGCTGCGCGAGATGCCGGGCCTCGAGCCCTTCCCCAGCGAAGCCAACATGATCCTCGTTCGTGTGGGCGACAGCGCCGCCGTCTTCTCGGGCATGAAGCAACGCGGCGTGCTGGTGAAGAACGTCGCCGCGATGCATCCCCTGCTTGCGAACTGCCTTCGCCTCACGGTCGGGACGCCGGAGGAAAATGCGCTCATGATCGATGCCTTGCGCGCCAGCCTGCAATGAACGCCCCCCTTCCCACGACCGCCGCAGCGCGCCGCGCCACCGTCCAGCGAGACACCAAGGAAACGAAGATCCGGGTCAGCGTCGACCTCGACGGGTCGGGCAGCGCGAAGCTCGCCACCGGGATCGGATTCTTCGACCACATGCTCGAGCAGATCGCGCGCCACGGCCTGATCGATCTCGAGATCGAAGCGCTCGGCGACCTGCACATCGACGGCCACCACACGGTCGAGGACGT